>DASXKG010000034.1:0-2650 GCA_036496965.1 Variovorax sp. | reverse complement strand
GGGCTGGGCGTGGACTTATGTCATCGTGGCCGAGCTGATCGGATCTTCGTCCGGCATCGGCCACATGATCACCGACAGCCAGGCGCTGCTGAACACCGGCCAGATCATCTTCGGGATCATCGTCATCGGCGTGATCGGCCTCATTTCCGACTTCGCCTTCAAGGCGCTGAACCGTCGCCTCTTCGCCTGGAGCACGATCTGATGAACCAGCTCTCGATTCGCGGTGTCTCGCGCACCTTCACGGGCACGCGCGGCCAAACCACGCAAGCGCTTCTGCCGATCGACTTCGAAGTGCGCGAGAACGACTTCGTCACCATCCTCGGCCCGTCGGGCTGCGGAAAGTCGACCCTGCTGCGCATCGTCGCGGGGCTCGACCATCCGACCCGGGGCCGCGTGCTGCTCGACGGCCAGGCCATCGAGGGCCCGGGCGCCGACCGCGGCGTGGTGTTCCAGAGCTACACGCTGTTCCCCTGGCTGACGATTGAACAGAACATCCGGTTTGGACTGCGGGAGCGCGGCATGCGCGAGGCCGAGCAGAAGGAGCGCAGCGGCTACTTCATCGCCAAGGTGGGGCTGCGCGGGTTCGAGAACCACTTCCCCAAGCAGCTGTCGGGCGGCATGCAGCAGCGCACCGCGATCGCGCGCGCGCTGGCCAACGATCCGAAGATGCTGCTGCTCGACGAGCCCTTCGGCGCGCTCGACAACCAGACCCGCGTGCTGATGCAGGAACTGCTGCTGGGCATCTGGGAGTCGGCGCGCAAGACGGTGCTGTTCGTCACGCACGACATCGACGAGGCGATCTTCATGGCCAACCGCGTCGCGGTGTTCAGCGCGCGGCCGGGCCGCATCAAGACCGAGATCGCGGTGGACTTCCCGCACCCGCGCCACTACACAATCAAGACCTCCCCCGAGTTCATGGACATCAAGGCGCGCCTCACCGAGGAGATCCGCGCGGAGTCCATGGCAGCGGCCGAGCATTGACACAGAGCGCAGCAACGAAAGACCCGATGACCACCGCCAGCCTTCGCAAGCCCTCCGACGACCGCCGGGCAGCGGCAAGCCCGGGCATGCCCGCGATGGCGTTGTACGAGCAGGTCAAGGCCTTCATCACACGCAAGATCCAGGATGGCTCCTGGACCGCGGGCCACCGGCTGCCGTCGGAGAGCGAGCTGGTCGCCCAGTTCGGCGTGGCGCGCATGATGGTCAACCGGGCCTTGCGCGAGCTGATGGAGCAGGGCCGGATCGTGCGCGTGGCCGGCGTGGGCAGCTTCGTCGCCGAGAACAAGCCGCAATCGACGCTGTTGCAGATCGCCAGCATCGCCAGCGAGATCCGCGCCCGCGGGCATGACTACCGCTGCGACTTCCTGGTGGCCGAGCGCGTGGCCGCCTCGCCCGATGTGGCCGTGTGGCTGGACCTGCGCCCGGGCGAGTCGGTCTTTCACACGGTCTGCCTGCATCTTGAAAACGGCATGCCGGTGCAGCTCGAGGACCGGCATGTCAATCCGCGCGTGGTGCCGGATTTCCTGGCCCAGGATTTCTCGGTCATTGCGCCGAGCGAGTACCTGCTGCGCAACGTGCCCTTCGACCAGATCGAGCATGTGGTCGACGCCGTGCTGCCGACGCCCGAGCAGGCCGAGCGGCTGGCCATGCCGGTGACCGACCCCTGCCTTCTGCTGACGCGCCGCACCTGGACGCGGACCCTCCCGGTGACGATGGTGCGCTGCCTGCACCCGGCGTCGCGCTACCAGCTCGGCAGCCGCTTTCGCGCCGACGGCAACCCGATCTCGGGCTGAGCGGCCAGGACGCCCGCTGCCATCGGCTTCGCACCCAACAACTTGTATAGACAGGATTACACATGGACAATGCCTCTCTTCCCATCGCAGCACCGCTGGTGCTGAACCCCGGCAACGTCGACCTCGATGCGCTGCGCCGGGTCCATGCGGGCGGCGTGCAGCTCGCGCTGCATGCCTCGGCCCGCGCCGGATTGCTCACCGCCCAGGCCACGGTGCGCCGGATCGTCGACGCGGGCGAAGTGGTCTACGGCATCAACACCGGATTCGGCAAGCTGGCGCAGACCATCATTCCGCCCGAACGGCTGGCCGAGCTGCAGCGCAACCTGGTGCTCTCGCACAGTGCCGGCACCGGCGAGCCGCTGGCCGCCGGCGTGGTGCGGCTGGTGCTGGCGACCAAGGCCGTGAGCCTGGCGCGCGGCCATTCGGGCGTGCGCCCGGAGATCGTCGACGCGCTGCTGGCGCTGTTCAACGCCGGGCTGCTGCCGCGCATCCCCTCCAAGGGCTCGGTCGGGGCATCGGGCGACCTCGCGCCGCTGGCCCACCTGGCTTGCGTGCTGATCGGCGAGGGCGAGGTCGACTCGCCCCAAGGCGAGCGCATCAGCGGCGCCGAGGCACTGGCCCGCATCGGCCTCGCTCCCTTCGTGCTCGGCCCCAAGGAAGGCCTGGCGCTGCTCAACGGCACGCAGGTCTCCACCGCGCTGGCGCTCACCGGCCTGTTCGGTGCGGAGGACGTGTTCGCGGCCGGCCTGCTGGCGGGTGCGCTGTCGCTCGAAGCCATCCAGGGCTCGATCAAGCCCTTCGATGCCCGCATCCACGCCGCCCGCGGCCAGCCGGGGCAGATCGCGGTGGCCGGCGCC
>DASXKG010000033.1:0-8187 GCA_036496965.1 Variovorax sp. | reverse complement strand
ATGGACATGACGATCGGCGTGCGCTTCGCGGAAGACTACGCCGATCCGGATGCCGAGGTCTGGGCTTACGCGCGGGCCGGCGGCATGCTGGTGCAGCCGCAGGGTTATGCGGGGCCGAAGTGCTTCTACGATTTCCTCGTCACGCTGCAAAAGGAGGGCGAGCACGGCGCAGCCTTCGCCTACAAGACAGTCAATGCCGAGGTGCTGGCCTGGGTGCTGCGGCGCGCCAGCGGCCTGTCGCTGGCCGATCTCCTGAGCCAGAAGATCTGGCGCCCCATCGGCGCCGAGCAGGACGCGTACTTCATGGTCGACCGGATCGGCACCGAGTCGGGCGGCGGCGGCCTGAACACCACGCTGCGCGATCTGGCGCGCTTCGGCGAAACCATGCGCAACGGCGGCCGCGCGCCCGACGGGCGCCAGGCGATTGCGCAGGCGGCGGTGGCCGACATCATGCAGGGCGGCGACCCGGCAAAGTTCGCCCGCGCGGGCTACCCCTTGCTCGATGGATGGTCCTTCCGCGCCATGTGGTGGTTCACGCACAACCCGCACGGCGCCTACATGGCGCGCGGCATTCACGGGCAGAACATCTACATCGACCCGGCCGCGGAAATGGTGATCGCGCGCTATGCGGCGCATCCGATCGCGCCCAACGGCGCCAACGATCCCCTGACGCTGCCGGCCTACGCGGCAATGGCCGAGGCGCTGATACGGTCTTGACACAATTAAATTGCTCGCAATCTAATTGAGCGCTATAGTTCGACCCATGGCCGCCGCATCCCTCCCTGTGGACGAACTCCTGAAGCTGGACAACCAGCTCTGCTTCGCGATCTATTCGGCCTCGCTGGCCACCACCCGTCTCTACAAGCCGCTGCTCGAGAAGCTCAAGCTCACCTACCCGCAGTACCTGGTGATGCTGGTGCTCTGGGAGCAGGACGGGCTGATGGTGTCCGAACTCGGCGAGCGCCTGTCGCTCGATTCCGGCACCCTCACGCCGCTGCTCAAGCGGCTCGAATCGAACGGTTTCGTGGCGCGTCTGCGCGACCTCGACGACGAGCGCCGGGTGCGCATCACGCTCACCGCCGCCGGCCGGCGTCTCAAGGCCCGCGCGGCCACGGTGCCCGGTTGCCTGATGGCCGCCTCGCAGTGCTCCGTGCCCGACCTGATGGCGCTCACTCAGCAAATCCAGCTGCTGCGCGACCGCATCCGGCAGCAGGCGGCCTGACGGCGCAGGTTTCCGGCTTTCATTTCCCCTCACCCCTCCCTCCCTCCAACCGCAAAAGGAAGTCACCATGACCACCAAACTCGACAAAGTGCTCTACACCGCCCAGGCCCACACCATCGGCGGGCGCGACGGCGCGGGCAAGAGCAGCGACGGCTCGCTCGACGTCAAGCTCAGCTCGCCCGGCAGCGGCAAGCCCGGCACCAACCCCGAGCAGCTGTTCGCGGTCGGCTACGCCGCCTGCTTCATCGGCGCCATGAGGGCAGTCGCCCCGAAGATCAGCGTCAAGGTGCCGGAAGACGTCGCCATCGATTCCAGCGTCTCGCTCGGCCCCATCCACGAAGGCAAGGCCTATGGCATCGCCGTCAAGCTCGCCATCACGCTGCCCGGCCTGGACGAAGCACAGAAGAAGCTGCTGGTCGAGACCGCCCACCAGGTCTGCCCGTACTCGAACGCCACGCGCGGCAACATCGAGGTCGAACTGGCGATCGCCTGATCGCACCCTCCGCCGCGCGTCGCCTGCGCGACCGCGGTGGGGTTTTCTGTCATGCGGTGGAGGCCATGCTGCGCTAATGTCGGCCAATGAGCACCATCGACTTGCTGGTCCGCAAGGACGACCTCGCCTCCACCCGCCTGCGCGCGCTCGAAGACCGGCGCCTCGCAGCCGGCCAGATTCGCGTGCGCATCGAGCGTTTCGCCTTCACTGCCAACAACATCACCTACGGCGCCTTCGGCGACGCGATGAACTACTGGCAGTTCTTCCCGACCGGCGAGGAAGGCTGGGGCATCATCCCGGTGTGGGGCTTTGCGACAGTGGTGCTGTCGCTGCATCCGGGCGTGGCGGTCGGCGAGCGGCTGTACGGCTATCTCCCGATGGCCTCCGCGGCGGTGCTGACCCCGGATCGCCTGTCGCCCGGGCGCTTCAGCGACGCGGCGGCGCACCGCGCCGAGCTGCCGGCGGTCTACAACCAGTACTTCCGCTGTGCCACCGATCCGCTCTACAGCGCCGGCACCGAAGACATGCAGGTGCTGTTGCGGCCACTGTTCATCACCTCCTGGCTGATCGACGATTTCCTCGACGACAACCATTTCTTCGGTGCCCGGCCGGGCGCCATGCTGCTGTCGAGCGCATCCAGCAAGACCGCCTACGGCACGGCCTTCCAGCTGAGCCGGCGCGAAGGCATCGAAGTGATCGGCCTGACCTCGGCGGCCAACCGGGCCTTCTGCGAAAGCCTGGGCTGCTATGACCGCGTCCTGGCCTACGAGGAGCTGGACCGCATCGCGGCCGACACGCCTTGCGTCTACATCGACTTCGCCGGCAACGGCGCATTGCGGCGCGCGATCCACACCCGCTTCGACCACCTGAAGCACAGCGCCTCCATCGGCGGCACCCATGTAGCCCAGTTGGCCGCCAGCGGCTCGGCCAAGGACCTGCCGGGCCCGCGCGCCACGCTCTTCTTCGCGCCGGCGCAGATCAAGAAGCGGACCGCCGAATGGGGCGCGGAAGGCTTCGGCCAGCGCATGGTGCAGGCCTGGCAGGCCTTCACCGCCCGGGTGACGGATGTCGCGGCGCCCTGGCTGCGCGCCGCGCACCACGACGGCGGCGCCGCGGTGCAGGCCGCCTACGCCGAAGTGCTTTCGGGACGCGGCGACCCGCGCATCGGTCACGTGCTGTCCTTGTCGTCCAGGGACTGAGCCGGTACCTCAGTTGATGTTCGCCCCGCCCATCTGAAAGGGCCGGCCGGGCAGCTCGTAGGCGCCGCCGTACTCGAAGGGCGCGCCGCCCAGCAGCGCGCAGCCGCGCGGCTTCGGACAGCCGCTGTCCGTGCCCCAGGGCCAGAAGATGATCGGACCATAGAGGTAGTTGCGCACGGCCCGGCCCGCGTAGTCGGCGACACTGACCACATAGCTTTCGGTGGCGAAGGCCTCGGCGTCCTCCACGGCGATCGGGTCCGACAGGCGACTGTCTTGCAACGTCTTGAAAATGCTCGCGCTGTTGAAGTTGGGGTCGAACTTGACCCACTGGATCTTGCGCTCGGCGCGCGCCGCCACGATCAGGAACTGCTCGGTGCTGGCCGGCGCGAAGAGCCGCGGTCCGGGTGCCACGCCGCGTCCACGCACGTAGGCAATGGAGGTCGGATTGCGCCCCACCTTGACATTGAACACCGGGCGGATGTCCCCGGGCTGTCCGACGGCGGCGCCTTCCTGGTCGAGATAGCGCGCGCCCAGGTCGAACACGCGCAGCATGCCCTCCTGGGTGGCAATGAAGGCGCGATGCGGCGCATGCAGCGACATCCGCACGGCCGTCGGCGCTTCCGGCAGGTCCATCACCTTGATCACGCGCGGCTTCTGGCCGGCGTCGTGCCTGAAGGTATAGGGCCATTGCGCATCGCCGTCGCCGCGGCTGTCCATCAGCGCGTCGAACTGCGCCCGCGTGCCGGCGAAATAGCTGCGCCGATAGAACTCGAACAGCGGGCGCAGATCCAGGAAGGCGGCGCGCTTCTCGTGCTTGCTGATCACCACCGCCATGCCGGTTCGGGCGATGGCCTGCGTCAGCCAGGGGTCGTCGAGAAAGCGCGTCCGGTTCACCGGGCTCTCGACGTCGGTCCGCCAGAAGTTGGCCACGTGCAGATAGGCGTAGGCGTCGTGGCCGGTGCTGACCGATATCTCGGTGGGCAGTCGCAGGCTGTCGGGCAGATCGACAGCGCCGATGTATTTCCCGGCGATGTAGTTGCCGAGCCCGGGCAGGCCGTGATACACGCGGTGGTGGCTGCCCCAGTCCTCGTACCAGCTCGCTTCGTCATGCGGATTGCAGTCCTGGCAGCCGGCGGCCAGTGCGATGACGGCGACCTGCGCCGTCAGCGTGCGCGTGTTCATCACCGCAACCAGTGCGAATTCGCCGCTGTTGGTGACGGCGATTCCCGTCGGCACCATGCCGTCGGGCAGTTTGACGGCCAGCGGGTCGTGGGACGTGTTGGAGCCGACGGCGACGATCCAGCCGCTGGCGTAGGCGACCAGCGAATTGGTGCACCAGCTCAGGCGCCCGTAGCACTTGCCGAGCGCAACCGGGCGGTCCAGCGCCACACCCGTCGGCCACCACGGCGTCCTTCCGCGTTGGTAGGTGCCCGCATAACGCTCGATGTTGGCGTCGTTGGCGCCGCCGTCGAAACCCGGCGAGTCGTAGGTCGTCCAGCTGGGTTCGGGCTTGACCGCCATCACATTGTTCGCAACGCTGATCTGCTGCAGCGATGCCACGCCGAAATAGCGTTTGGGATAGAAGGACGCCGCCGGCTTGTCGTCGGGCACGTAGGCCACGTTGATGATGCTGGAGCTGAAGGGGCCGTCTTCCATCCGCAGCGGGCCGCCGATGCTCCAGGAGCCGCACCAGCGGTCGGGGCTGCAGCCGCGGTCGCCGCCGTTCTGCATGGACACCGGGTTGTAGCTCTGGTCCGGCCGCTTCGCGTAGGTCGGCGTGGGGCCCTGCGGCGCCGAGGCGGCCGGCCCGTAGCGGTATTCGATGCCGGCGTCGGTGCCGAACAGTGCGGCCACCGCACGAAACGAGGCGGCATCGGGGACAGGCGCCTGCGCCGATGCGCTGGCGCATCCGAGTGCCAACGCCAACGCGATCCATCGAAGTCGGGAGTGGCGGTGGAACTGGAACGGCATGGCATGCATCCTGTTGGCGGCGAGTGGGACGGATTCTGCCCCCAGGATCGCCCATGCCGTCCGAATTCCCGGCTTCATTCCGCGCCTCGAAGGGGTAGGCGTACGACAATGCCGCGTGGCCCCCTCCAATCCCCCCTCTTCTCCCGACG
Organism: Variovorax sp.; assembly: GCA_036496965.1. Classification (GTDB taxonomy): domain Bacteria; phylum Pseudomonadota; class Gammaproteobacteria; order Burkholderiales; family Burkholderiaceae_C; genus Variovorax. The sequence continues at coordinate 3,153 of DASXKG010000033.1, read as the reverse complement.
CCGCGGCCGCGGCCGGCCATCCCTACGAAGCGCTGACGCCCGACGTGGTGTTCGATGCGCTCGCCACGCTGGACATGCACGGCGACGGCCGCCTCACGGCCCTCAACTCCTACGAGAACCGGGTCTACCAGGTCTACCTGGAGGACCGCAGCGCGGTGGTGGTCAAGTTCTACCGGCCTGGCCGCTGGAGCGACGGCGAAATCCTCGAGGAGCACGGCTTCGCGCTCGAACTCGCAGCGGCCGAGGTGCCGGCGGTGGCGCCGCTGGCGGCCGGCGGCCAGACCCTGCATCACCATGACGGCTTCGCCTTCAGCGTCAGCCCCTATCGCGGCGGCCGTGCACCCGAACTCGACGACTTCGAGGTGCTGGAATGGGTCGGCCGCTTCCTGGCCCGCATCCATGCGGTGGGCGCACACAAGCCATTCGCCGCGCGGCCGGCCCTCGACCTGCAGACTTTCGGGATCGCCTCGCGCGACTGGCTCCTGGGCCACGAGATGGTGCCGCTGGACGTGCAGCGCGAATGGGAATCCGCCTGCAACGCGGCCTTCGAGATGATCGGCGCGACCGCGCTGGGCACGGGCCATGACGGCGACAGCAATCCGCCATTGAAGAAGCTGCGCCTGCATGGTGACGTGCATCCCGGCAACATCCTGTGGACGCCCACCGATCGGCCCCAGGGCGGCCCGCATTTCGTCGACCTCGACGATGCCCGCACCGGATTCGCGGTGCAGGATCTGTGGATGCTGCTCTCGGGCGACCGCGCCCAGCGCACCGGACAGCTCAGCGGCCTGCTCGACGGCTACGAGCAGTTTCGCGACTTCGACCGCCGCGAGCTGGCGCTGATCGAGCCGCTGCGCACGCTGCGCCTGATCCACTACAGCGCCTGGCTGGCGCGGCGCTGGGAAGACCCGATCTTTCCGATCAACTTCCCCTGGTTCGGCTCCAGCGACTACTGGAAAGGGCAGATCCAGATGCTGCAGGACCAGTGCGAATCGATGGCCGAAGAGCCGCTTTACGCCTGAATGTGGCCCCCACGCTCCCCCACTGCGTGGGCGTCGCTGCCCCCCGAGGGGGCCGCGGGCCGCCTTGGGAGCGGCCCGGCGGCGGCCCCCCGTCCCCCGCGCACCGCGCGCAGGAAGCCCTGCACCACCGCGTCCTCGGGCCCGTCGCGCCAGACGCAGAAGGTGTCGGAACGGGCGACTTCTTCCTCCAGCGGCCGGAAAACGGCGCCGCGCAGCGCCGTTCGGCACAGCGCGCTCGGCACCAGCGCCACGCCCATGCCCTGCGAGACCAGCGACACCACCGACAGCCAGTGGCGCACTTCGTGACGCACCTCGGGATGGAACCCGGCGTCGGCGCAGATGCCGAGGATGCGCTCGTGGTAGTCGGGCGACGCGCTGCGCGAGAACAGCACGAAGGGCTCATTGCGCAGGTTGGCGGTGGCGACGCTGCGCCGCCGCGCCAGCCTGTGCCCGGCCGGCAGGCAGGCCACGAAGGGCTCCGACACCAGGAGGACATGGCGCAGCTCGGCCGGTATCCGGCTGGTGTCGATGAAGCCGAGATCGAGACGGTCGTGCAGCAGTTCGGTGATCTGCTCGCCGGAATTGAGTTCGGCCAGCGTGATGCGTACGGCCGGATGCTGCGCCTGGAAGCCGGTCAGCGCCTGCGGCAGGCCGCGATAGAGCATCGCGCCGACGAAGCCGATGCGCAGCCTTCCGGCTGAACCCTGCGCCACGTCGCGCGCCTCCAGCGCCGCCTCTTCGGCCTGACGCAGCAGCAGGCGCGTCGAGTTCAGCAGGGCGGCACCCGCGGGCGTCAGCCGCACTTCCTTGCTGTTGCGCTCGAACAGGCGCGCGCCGATCGACTCCTCGAGCTGCCGGATGGCGACGCTCAGCGGCGGCTGCGAGATCGACAGCCGCCGCGCCGCACGGCCGAAGTGCAGTTCTTCGGCCAGCACGACGAAATAACGCAGGTGACGCAGCTCCATTGCGGGCCAGTTTTTCACAATAGGCAAATCAAATCAACCAAGACATATCTGATATTGGACAAGAATCGTCGGGCGCGAAAAGATGCGGCCGAAAAGGAGACGCGAAATGTCCGAAACAGCTGTCCATCCCGTGCCCGACCGCCACGGCCAGAACCTCTTCACCACCGACGCCGAGCTGCACTCGCTGCTCGCGCTGTACCTGCCGCCCGACCTGCTGCAGCACATGCGGCCGCATTTCGAGCGCCTGGGCGCGCTGGCCGGCGGACGCCTCGACGAGCTGGCGCACACCGCCGACCACCATCCGCCCACGCTGCAGCTGCGCACCCGCACCGGCATCGACGACCAGAAGGTGATCAAGCACCCGGCCTACGTCGAGATGGAGCGCCTGGCCCTGAGCGAATTCGGCCTGGCCGCCATGTCGCACCGCGACGAGACGCTGGGCTGGCATGGCAAGATGCCGCCGCTGGTCAAGTACGTGCTGACCTACCTCTTCGTGCAGGCCGAGTTCGGCCTGTGCTGCCCGGTCTCGATGACCGATTCGCTGACGCGCACGCTCAAGCGTTTCGGCAGCCCCGAACTGGTGGCGCGCTTCCTGCCGCGCCTGCAGTCGCTGGACTTCGACACCCTGGCCCAGGGCGCGATGTTCATGACCGAACAGGCGGCCGGCTCCGACATCGCCGCCACCCTCACCCGCGCCCGCAAGGACGAAGCCGGCGACTGGCGCCTGGAAGGCGACAAGTGGTTCTGCTCCAACCCCGACGCGGACTTCGCCATGGTTCTGGCACGCCCCGACGACGCGCCCCCGGGCATGAAGGGCGTCTCGCTCTTCCTGCTGCCCCAGCGCCTCGACGACGGCAGCCACAACCACTACCGCATCCTGCGCCTGAAGGACAAACTGGGCACGCGCTCGATGGCCAGCGGCGAGATCCGCCTCGAAGGCGCGCTGGCCTACCTGGTCGGCGAGCCGGGCCGCGGATTCGTGCAGATGGCCGACATGGTCAACAATTCGCGGCTGTCCAACGGCGTGCGCGCCGCGGGCCTCATGCGCCGCGCCGTGGCGGAGGCCGAATACGTGGCGAGCGAGCGGCTCGCCTTCGGCAAACGCCTCGCCGACATGCCGCTGATGCAGCGCCAGTTGCAAAAGCTGCGCCTGCCGGCCGAGCAGG
>DASXKG010000032.1:0-2666 GCA_036496965.1 Variovorax sp. | reverse complement strand
GCGCGCGCCCTGCTCATCGACCCGCGCATCCTGATCCTCGACGAGGCCACGTCGGCGGTCGACACCGAGACCGAGAAGGAAATCCAGAAGGCGCTGGACAACCTGGTCAAGGGCCGCACCACGATCGCCATCGCGCATCGCCTGTCGACACTGCGCAAGGCCGATCGGCTGGTGGTGATGGACCGCGGCGAGATCGTCGAGGTCGGGCCGCACGACGCGCTGATGGAGAGCCAGGGGGCCTACTGGCGGCTCTACCAGGCCCAGCTGCGCCAGGCCGACGACGAGAGCGAAGGTGCCGCTGCCGAACGCGCGTCGGTGGTCTTGGCGCTCGGTTCACATGCAGCGCATCCCGCAGGAGAGGCTTGATGGACCCCATGCTGTGTCGACTCGAGCGCGATGCCTTCGGCCGACTGCTGCTGATTGGCGCGGATGGTGTGCGCCACGTCGGCGTGCAGCCGGTGCGCGCCTTTCCGCTCTCTGCGCCGGACGATGGGATTTCGCTGGTCGGCAGCGAGGGCCGGGAGATTCTCTGGATCGACCGCCTCGATGCGCTGCCCGAATCCTGGCGCACGCTGCTGGAAGAGGAACTGGCGGCGCGCGATTTCGCGCCGGCCCTGCTGACGCTGCACAAGGTGTCCAGCTTCGGCGTGCCCAGCACCTGGACCGTGAGCACCGACCGCGGCGAGACCCGCTTCGTGCTGAAGGCCGAGGAAGACATCCGCCGGCTGGACGACGGCGCCCTGCTGATTGCCAGCGCGCAAGGCCTTCAGTTCCGCATCCCGGACCTGAAGGCGCTGGACCGCGGCTCGCGCAAGCTGCTGGAGCGCTTCCTCTAGTTGCATCCAACGCGTTGGAGCAGGATGGCCGGATGCCGAACTACGAATGGTCCGGTTCTTGGCGGGTGACGAGATGATTGATCACATCACGATCGGTGTACTGAGCATCGAGAGGTCCAAGGTGTTCTACGACCAGGTTCTCCACTCTTGGCGAACCACAACTCGACATGGTTGAGCCAGGATGCGACATCGACGGGTTCAATTCAGCGGCGGCAGGACGACCGGCTCTTCGAGCTTCGAGTAGTGAGGCCTTGATTCGTCGTTGATCAGTTTCCTGTACTCGACACCCAGGGCGTTGTGGACGAATCCCATCTGATAGTTCGTTCGCTGCAGATGGTACTTCGCGTTCTTGAGCAAAGGCGCAATGGCCAGCGTGTAGGGTACTGGGCCGGTCGTGTGGAGGACACCGGCGGAGCCGACGCCGAACCGATCGACCGTGTAGTTCTCGATATTGTTCAACACCCATTCGATCACAGCCCTGAGAAAGACGTGGCCGGGCACCGAGGCGACATACCACTGCTGAAACTCGCCTTGCGGGAAATTCTTGAAATGCGCGCCCCATCCGGGATGAGTCCCTTCCCGCCCATTGTCCCAATGCGACAGCAGATACTCATGGCCTGAAACAATGTCGTCGAGTCTCTTGGTCAAGCCGCTTTTGAGGTCCAGGTAAACGCCGCCTGTCCTGTAGATCAGCAGGTAGCGAAAAAAGTCTGCCCGCGCCGCCCCGTACAGAGGGTTGATCCTGTGATAGGCCTTTTGAATTCGCGGGTCGTAGTTCTTGCGAATGAAATCGTCGCAGGCGTTGTCATCGTAGAACTCGTAGCGCCATCCCGGGTTCTGCACTTTCAGTTTTTGGACGTGCTGGGCCACTTCCTCGGGCAGCGCGGCCTGCGAACCGGTCTGATGCAATATCCTGGGTATCCTGGAAATAAGGGGCATTGGAGGCATGCTCTGGCCAGCCTGGGTGGGCTGATTCTAAGGCTTGGCTTTCAAGTCGAAACGCTGACGAACTGCTGGCCTGCATCAGGTCCTGGCCACCCGGAAGTGATCGGGCGCAAGGCCCTGCCGATGCCGCAAGCACATCGTCTCGAAAGCCGCCTCCAGCCGCCGCGTGAAGCGCGCCGTGTCGAACAGCGCAAAGCGGGTCCGATGCTCGGCGAGGCGCTGCTTCAGCTCGGCCGCGCGCTGCGGCGAGGTGGCGATGGCATAGGCCATCTCCTCGTACTCGGCGGCGCTGCTGCAGATGAGTTCGGGCATGCCGATCGCCTTCAGCAGGCTGGCGCCCACGCGCGAGGCAAAGGTGCTGCCCTCCAGCGTGAGAACGGGCAGGCCGGCCCACAAGGCGTCGCTGCTGGTGGTGTGGGCGTTGTAGTTGAAGGTGTCCAGGAAGAGGCCCGCATGCGCGTGCCGCGCCAGGTGCTCGGCCAGTTCCAGGTGCCGGGCCCAGACGATCCGTGCTGCATCGACGCCGCGCGAGCGGGCGTGGGCCTGGAGTTGCTCCGCCGCCGCATCGTCGCCGCGATAGAGCCAGAGCACGCTGCCGGGCACCCGGTGCAGCAGGCGCATCCAGATGTCGAAGGCATCGGGCGTGATCTTGTAGTTGTTGTTGAAGCAGCAGAAGACGAAGCCCTCGCGCGGCAGCCCGAGGGCCTGCCGGTCCGGCAGCGTCGGCGCGATGCGCTTGGTGTCGTCGTTGACCTGGTAGCAGTCCGGCAGCAGCACCACCTTCTCGCTGTAGTGGACATGCTCCCCGGGCCGGATCAGCGTCTCGTCGGCGATGATGTAGTCGATGTAGTCGCAGGCCATGGTGCCCGGAAAACCCAGGTAGTT
>DASXKG010000031.1:0-4847 GCA_036496965.1 Variovorax sp. | reverse complement strand
CTCGGCCATTGCCGCGCCGGTGCTGTAGCCGGGCGCCGTGCCGGCGCTGATGCGCATCGCCGGATAGCCGTTGTAGCGCACCGTCTGCGTCGCGCCCGTGACCCAGCGCGTGGTCGCGAAGGTGCCCAGCGGCACCGGATTGCCTTGGGCGTTCGGGGCATTGAGCTTGAGCAGGTCCTCGGGTTGCATCCGCGCCGGCGCATCGGCCTGCACCACCACCCGCTGCAGCCGTCCCTGGTTCGGGAAGTCGTTGGCATAGGTCGAGCCGAGCGCGGTCGACAGCGTGGTGTTGATCGCATCGAAGCTCACGCCCAGCGCGTTGGCCTTGTCGCGGTCGATGTCGATCTGCAGCTGCGGCGCATCTTCCAGGCCGTCCGGGCGCACCTGCGTCAGCACCTTGCTCTTCGACGCCAGTCCCAGCAGCTGGTTGCGCGCGTTGACCAGCGCCTCGTGGCCGGCACTGGAGCGGTCCTGCAGCCGAAAGGTGATGCCGCTGGCGTTGCCCAGTTCCGGAATCGGCGGCGGTGCCAGCGGATAGATGAAGGCATCGCGCACGCCCGACAGCGCACCGAAGGCGCGTCCGGCCAGCGCGTCGGCCGACTCGCCCGGCTTCTTGCGCGCGTCCCAGTCCTTCAGGGTGGTGAAGGCGAGGCCGGCGTTCTGGCCCTGGCCGGAGAAGCTGAAGCCCAGCACCCCGACCATGCTTTCCACTTCGGGCTGCTTGAGGATGAACTTCTCCACCTGCTTCATCACGTCCAGCGTGCGTTCCTGCGTCGCGCCCGGCGGCAGCTGCACGTTGACGATGATGTTGCCCTGGTCTTCCTGCGGCAGGAAGGAGGTCGGCACGCGCAGATAGGCGAACACGACCACGCCGATGATCACCCCGTAGATGACCAGGTAGCGCGCCGCGCGGCGCAGGATGCGCGCCACCAGGCCTTCATAGCTTTTGGCGGTGCGCGAGAAGCCGCGGTTGAACCAGCCGAAGAAGCCGGTCTTCGCGTGGTGGTGGCCGGCTTCCACCGGCTTCAGCAGGCTGGCGCACAGGGCCGGCGTCAGCGACAGCGCCATGAAGGCCGAGAAGGCGATCGACGACACCATCACCGCCGAGAACTGGCGGTAGATGTTGCCGGTCGAGCCGGAGAAGAAGGCCAGCGGCACGAACACCGAGATCAGCACCACGGTCACGCCGATGATGGCGCCCGAGATCTGCTGCATCGCCTTGCGCGTGGCCTCCAGCGGCGGCAGGCCTTCCTCGCTCATGATGCGCTCGACGTTCTCGACCACCACGATGGCATCGTCCACCACGATGCCGATCACCAGCACCATGCCGAACATGGTCAGCACGTTGATCGAGAAGCCCAGCCCCAGCAGCACGCCGAAGGTGCCCAGCAGCGACACCGGCACCACGATGGTCGGGATGATGGTGTAGCGCCAGTTCTGCAGGAACAGAAACATCACCAGGAACACCAGGATCACCGCCTCGATCAGGGTCTGCGCCACCTGGGTGATGGAGATCTTCACGAAGCGCGAGCTGTCGTAGGGAATGTCCCATTTCACCCCGGGCGGGAAGAACGCGGACAGCTCGTTCATCTTGGCGCGGATCAACCCGGCCGATTCCAGCGCGTTGCCGCCCGGCGCCAGTTGGACGCCGATGCCGACCGCGGGCTCTCCGTTCAGGCGCGCCGAGGTCGAGTAGGCCTGGCCGCCGAGCTCGATGCGCGCCACATCGCGCAACCGCACCGAGGATCCGTCGGTGTTGGCGCGCAGCACGATGTTGTCGAACTGCTCGACGTTGGAAAGCTGCCCATTGACCACCACCGTGGCGGCGATCGCCTGGCCGGCCACGTTCGGCAGGTCGCCGATGGTGCCGGAGGCGACCTGGGCGTTCTGCCCCTGGATCGCCTTGGTGACATCGCCCGCCGACAGGTTGTAGCCGTGCAACTTGGCCGGATCGATCCACACGCGCATCGCGCGCTCGGTGCCGAACAGTTGCACTGTGCCGATGCCTTTGACGCGCTGCAGCTCGGGCACCACGTTGCGCTGCGCATAGTCGCCCAATGCCACCGGATCGATCGCCGGATTGTCCGAAGACAGGATGGTGAACAGCAGGAAGTTGTTGCTCGACTTGTCGACCCGCACGCCCTGCTGCGTCACCGACGCGGGCAGACGCGGCGTGGCGCGCGACAGGCGGTTCTGCACGTCCACTTGCGCCAGCTCCGGGTCGGTGCCCTGGTCGAAGCTGACCGTGATGGTGCCGGTGCCGTCGGCCTGCGAGACCGCCTCCATGTAGATCATGCCGGGCGAGCCGTTCATCTCGCGCTCGATCACCGACAGCACGGTGTCTTCCAGCGTCTGGGCCGAGGCCCCCGGATAGGCCACGCTGATGGCGATCGCCGGCGGGGCCACCGGCGGGTACTGCGAGATCGGCAGCTGCGTGATCGATACGGCGCCCACCACCAGGATGAACAGCGCGATCACCCACGCGAAGATCGGGCGGTCGATGAAGAACTTGGCCATGCGTGCGCGCTCCTTACTGCTTGGCGGCTGCAGCCGGCGCGGCGGACGCTGGGGCAGCGGGGGCAGCAGCAGACGCGGCGGCCGGCGCCGTCCAGGGCACCGCCTTCACCGCCGTGCCGGGCGGCATCATCTGCAGTTTCTGGAAACCGTCGACCATCACCTGCTCGCCGGCCTTCAGGCCGTCGAGCACCACCCACTGGTTGTTCTGCGCCGCGCTGATGCGCACCGTGCGCTTGCTCAGCTTGCCGTCGGCACCGACCACCGTCAGCGTGTCGCCCTGCTGGGTGCGCGTCACCGCCTGCTGCGGCACCGTGATGGCATTGGCGGCCTGCGCCTGCTCGAGCCGCACGCGCACGTACAGGCCGGGCAGCAGCGCGCCGTTGGGGTTGGGCACCTCCGCGCGCAGCGTGATCTGGCCGGTGGTGGGGTCGACTGTGAGGTCGGAGAACAGCAGCTTGCCCGCATGCGGGTACTCGCTGCCGTCCTCCAGCACCACCTGCACGCTGGCCGCGTTCTCGCCGCTGGCGCGCTTGAACTTGCCTTCGTCCATGGCCCGGCGCAGGCGCAGCACGTCGGTGGCCGACTGGGTGAAGTTGACGTACAGCGGATCGATCTGCTGGACCACGGCCAGCTGGGTGGCGTCGCCTTGGCCCACCAGCGCGCCTTCGGTGACCAGCGCGCGGCCGATGCGGCCCGAGATCGGCGCCGTCACCGTCGCGTAGCCGAGGTTGATCTTGGCCGTCTGCACCGCGGCGCGGCCCACGGCGACGTCGGCCTCGGCGGTCTTCGCGGCGGCCACGGCGGTGGCGTAGTCTTGCTTGCTCACCGCGTTGGCCTCGACCAGCGGCTTGTAGCGGTCGGCCAGCGCCTTGGCCTGCACGGCATTGGCCTCGGCGCGCTCCAGGCTGGCCTGGGCGCTCTGCGCGGCCGCGGCGTAGGGCGCGGGGTCGATGCGGAACAGCACCTGGCCGGCCTTCACGTCGCTGCCTTCACGGAAATCGCGATGCACCAGGATGCCGGCGGCACGGGCCCGCACTTCGGCCACCCGGGTCGATTCGAGCCGGCCCGGCAGCTCGGTCACCAGCCCGACGTTGGTCGGCGTCGCGACGATCACGCCCACCTCCGGCGCGGGCGGCGCGCCGCCGCCGGCACCCGGCGCCGCGTCGTTCTTGCCGCAGGCGCCGAGGGCGAGCAGCATGACGGAGGCTGCGGCGATGGCGGCCAGGCGCGGCGAGAAGGAGAGGAACGACGACGAATGGCGAGCGACATGCAGTTCGGGCATGTGATTCCTTTGAAGCGGGGACGGGGACGCCGCGTGGGGGCCACCGCCGAAAAGGCAGAGCAGCTGGCCCGGGCATCAGAAAGAGCGCTAGTTTACATACATTCGTGAATGTATAGTGTCGGCCTGAGACAGATTGATTCAAACATGGGGAGACAACAACATGGCCCGTCGCACCAAGGAAGAGGCGCAGGAAACCCGGCATCGCCTGCTCGACGCCGCCGAGCTGTTGTTCCAGGAGAAGGGGGTCTCGCAGACCTCCCTGCAGGAAATCGCGAACCAGGCCGGCGCCACGCGCGGCGCCATCTACTGGCATTTCAAGGACAAGGCCGACCTCTTCAACGCCATGATGGACCGCGTCACGCTGCCCATGGAAGCCGAGGTGGCCAAGGCCGCCCGCGGCGCCGATGCCGACCCGATGGACGACGTCGAACGCATGATGGTGGAAGCATTGAAATTGATGACCACCGATCCCCAGATGCGCCGCGTGTTCGAGGTCGCCACCCACAAGGTCGAATACACGCGCGAGATGGAATCGGTCCAGCAGCGCCACCTGGCGGTGCGCAACGCCTGCGTGATCGATTTCGAGAAGGCCATGCGCGGCGACGCCAGGCGTGCCGGCCTCAAGCTGCCGATTCCGGCCTCGGTCGCCGCCCAGGGGCTGCACGCGCTGATCGCCGGCCTGATCCACGACTGGCTGCTCGACCCGAGCGGCTTCGACCTGGTCTCGACCGGCCGGCGCACCATCCGTGTCTACCTCGCTGGCCTGGGCTTTCCGAGCCGCGTGGCGAGCGCCGCCTGATCGGCGATAATAGAGAACTCCCGAGCACCGGGAGACCCCATTCCTCGCTGTATTTCAACGGATAGAATTCGGCCCTCCGAAGGCTGAGATCCAGGTTCGATTCCTGGCGGCGGGACCAGATACCGAGATCACAGCATCTCACCAAGCATCAAAACCCGCACGTTTCCCCAGCGTAGCGGGTTTTTCTTTGCCTCACGACGTATCACCGGGTAGCATCCCATCGCAGAGAAATACCGTCACTTTTGTCGG
>DASXKG010000030.1:0-1776 GCA_036496965.1 Variovorax sp. | reverse complement strand
GCCCAGGGCCAGTGCCTGCGCTTCGAGCCGCCCCGCTTCGCAGAAGCCTCGGCGCCCGGCGCCACCACCGTCGGAGGCGTGGTCGCGGCCGGGCTCAGCGGCCCGGCGCGCGCCAGCGTGGGCGCGGTGCGCGACTATGTGCTCGGCGCCACGCTCTTGAACGGCCGCGGCGAGCTGCTCAGCTTCGGCGGCCAGGTCATGAAGAATGTCGCGGGCTACGACGTCTCGCGGGTCCTGGCCGGGTCACTGGGGGTGCTCGGGCTGATCGTGGACGTGAGCCTCAAGGTGCTGCCGATCGCACCCGCCGAAGCCACCCTCGAATTCGACTGCAGCCAGGCCGATGCACTGCGTCTGCTCAATGAATGGGGCGGCCGTCCCTTGCCGCTCGATGCCAGCCTCTGGTGCGAACGCGAGGGCCTGGGCGTGCTCTCGCTGCGGCTGCGCGGTGCAGTGGCAGCGGTCCGGGCCGCCTGTGCGCAGCTGGGTGGCCAGCGCCAGGACGATGTGCGCGCGGCGCAAGCCTGGCGGTCGCTGCGCGACCAGCAGCACCCGTGGTTCGCCGCCGAAGCATCGACCCACGACCTCTGGCGGCTGTCCGTGCCGCAGACCGCGCCGCCGCTCGACATCGCAGCAGGCGCACCGTGGATCGAATGGCACGGTGGCCAGCGCTGGTACCGTGCCGCGCCGGGCGCCGGCGCCGCGATGCGCGCGGCGGCGCGCGCGGTGGGCGGCCATGCCACGCTGTTCCGGCCGGCCGCGGGCGATGTTGCGGCGGCGGTCGGCCGCTTCGATGCGCTGAGCGCGCCCATCGAACGCATCCACCGCGCGCTGATGGCCTCCTTCGATCCCCAGGCGGTGTTCGACCGCACACGGCTGTATCCCGAACCCTGAGTGCCGCATGCAAACCGAACTGGCGCCCGAATTCCGCGACACACCCGACGGCCTGGAGGCCGAGGCGATCCTGCGCAAGTGCGTGCATTGCGGCTTCTGCACTGCCACCTGCCCGACCTACCAGCTGCTCGGCGACGAGCTCGACGGCCCGCGCGGGCGCATCTACCTCATCAAGCAGGTGCTCGAAGGCAAGGCGCCCACGCGCAGCACGCAGCTGCACCTGGACCGTTGCCTGACCTGCCGCAATTGCGAGAGCACCTGCCCGAGCGGCGTGCAGTACGGCCACCTGGTCGACATCGGCCGCAAGATCGTCGATGCGAAGGTGCCGCGCCCTGCCGCCGAAAGCGCCTTGCGCTGGACCTTGAAGGAAGCGCTGCCGTCCCCGTTGTTCGGCCCCGCGATGAAGCTCGGCCAGTCGGTGCGCGGCCTGCTGCCGGCGAAGCTCAAGGCCAAGGTGCCTGCGCCGCAGCCCGCCGGCGCGTGGCCCGCGCGCAGCCACGCGCGCAAGATGCTGATGATCGCCGGCTGCGTGCAGCCCTCGATGGCGCCCAACATCAACAGCGCCACGGCGCGAGTGCTCGATGCGGCCGGCATCCAGGTCGTGCTGGCGAAGAACGCCGGCTGCTGCGGCGCCGTGCGTTTCCACCTGAACGACCAGGGCGGCGGCGAGGCGCAGATGCGCGCCAACATCGATGCCTGGTGGCCCCAGGTCGACAGCGGCGCGGCCGAAGCGATCGTCATGAATGCCTCGGGCTGCGGCGTCACGGTGTGCGAATACGGCCACATCCTCCGGCACGATGCCGCCTATGCGGCGAAGGCCGCGCGCATCAGCGAACTGACGCGCGACCTGAGCGAACTGCTGCCCGAACTCGTGCCCGCGCTGAA
>DASXKG010000029.1:0-6984 GCA_036496965.1 Variovorax sp. | reverse complement strand
GCCCGATCGGCTGGCTGCGTACGAGGGCCGGCCTCTCAGCCGAAGTGCGCCGCTACGCCGTGAAACGCGCGCGCTGAGCGCCCGGCGGCGCCGGCAGCAGGCGCCGCAGCGCCTCGAAGAACAGTTCCGACTGCTCGCGTTCGCCCAGCGTCTGCGCGGCCACGCGGGCGGCGAGCACGGGATCGACGGGCACCAGCGGGCGCCCGGTCGACTGCGCGATCACCTGCTGCATGCAGGCGCGCTCCAGGTAGTAGAGGTCGTCGTAGGCATTCGCGATGCGCGTGCCCGCCACGATGACGCCGTGGTTGGCGAGAAAGGCGACGTCCTTCCCGGCCATCGCCCGGGCAATGCGCTCGCCCTCGCCGCTGTCCAGCGCCAGGCCGTTGTAGCAGCCGTCGATGGCGATGCGGTCCATGAAGCGCATCGCGTTCTGGCTCAGCCTGGGATCGGGCGCGCGATCGGCCGTGAGCGTGAGCGCGGTGGCGTAGGGCATGTGGCAATGCAGGACCACCGCGTGGCCGGCGATGCGATGCACCGCGCCGTGGATGAAGAGGGCGGTCGGCTCGACCCTGTGCCGCCCGGCCAGCACCTCGCCGTGGACGTCGATCAGCACGATGTCGTCGGCGCCGATCTCGCTCCAGTGAAGGCCGCGCGGATTGATGAGGTAGCGCGCCTGGTGGCCGGGCAGCGCGACGCTGAAATGGTTGCAGACACCTTCGGACAGGCCATGGTGCGCTGCGGCCCGAAGGGCCAGTGCGAGGTCCTCGCGCAGCCTGCGCACGGCGGGGCTGGCGAATTCGGCATCGGCGGACATGGCCGGGGCTTCCGGGCGCGGGTTCATGCGCGCACCGTGCCGGAATAAGCCGCAGCGAATCTCAGCGCGTCCTCGCGCACCGCCGCGGCGCTCTTGCCCGGCTTGTAGAGCGCCGAGCCGATGCCGAATCCCGCCGCACCGGCCGTGCGCCAGTCCTGCATGTTGCCGGGCGTGATGCCGCCGACGGGTATGAGCGGCGTGCCCCAGGGCAGTACCGCCAGCAGGGCCTTCACCACAGCTGGCGAGGCCAGTTCGGCCGGGAACAGCTTCAGGCCGCTGGCGCCGGCTGCGAGCGCGCCGAAGGCCTCGGTCGGCGTCAGCACGCCGGGCAGGCTCACCAGGCCCAGGCGGGAGGCTTCGGCGACCACCTCGGCATCGAAGTTGGGCGATACGATGAGTTCGCCGCCGGCCGCATGGACCTCGCGTACCTGCTGTGCGTCGAGCACGGTGCCGGCACCGACAAGCACCTGCGGGAAGCGCTGGCGCAGCAGCGCGATGCTCTCGAGCGGCTGCGGCGAGTTGAGCGGCACCTCGAGCAGGCCGAAGCCGGCTTCGACGACGGCATCGCCCACGGCGGGCGCTTCGGCAGGCGTCAGCCCGCGCAGGATCGCCACCAGGGGCAGCTTCTGCATGGCGGCAGCGAACTTGGCCAAAGGGATGCTCATGATTTCTTGCCCTGGGGTGAGTGGAGCGCATGCAGGCCGGCCCAGGTGGCCTCGGCGCCGAGTGTTCTGGCCTGGTTGCCGGCGGCCTGCAGCGCCAGCGTGTAGCGCTGGGTGAGCGCGGGCGAGCCGATCAGCACCACGTCGCCGGACGCGTGGACGGATTGGGTGCGCAGCTCTTCGCCGATCAGGATGCCCGACAGGTAGCTCGCCAGCTCGCGCGCCGGCATGCGATCGAAGAGCGAGAGCGTGCGCGCGCCGAAGGCGTTGTGCAACAGGCCCTGGCCGTTGTCGGCCTGCGTGACGCCCTGCAGGAAGGCGGCTTCGTCCAGCGGCGCGGATGCATCGAGCGTGCGCGCCAGGATCGAGTGCTGGCTCAAGAGCGCGTAGAACTCGCCGGTCATGAAAGTCCGGAAGCCGGTCACCATGCCTTTCTTGACCCGGGCCCACTTGTTGTGCGTGCCGGGGAGCACGAAGAGGCCGTCATGCACGCCGCTGAGCGCCATGGCGCCGAAGATCTGTACCTCTTCGCCGCGCATCACGTCGGGCACGCCGTCGTGCGAATCGCTCAGGCCGGGCACGATCGAGATCCGGTGCGGTTCGATCTCGAGGATCTTGCGGCGTACTTCCGCCAGCCCCGCCGGACAGGGACAGTAGGGCGCCTCGACCCAGCCCTGGCGGCTGCCGGCCATGCCGGAGATCAGGCAGCGCGTGCCCGCAGGACGCATCCATTCGCCGAACAGGGTCTCGAACACCTCCGTGAAGCCGCCGGCCTGCACCGACAGGATGCCGCGCGCATGGCTTTGCGTTTCGAGCACCGTGCCGTTCGCGTCGAGCAGCGCACCGCGCAGCGAACTGGTGCCCCAGTCGACGGCGACGAGGCGGCCATGGGTCATGGGAGAACCTTCGCCCTGCGGGCTGCGCCAAGAACGCCTTCGGACGGCCGGGCGGCACTCATCGCGGCTTGTAGGCGGTGACGTCGATCTCGACCTTGGCGTCGATCATCAGGCGTGCTTCGACGGTGGAACGCGCGGGCCGATGCTCGCCGAGGCATTCCATGTAGACCCGATTGAAGCTGCCGAAGTCGCGCGCATCGTCGAGCCAGACGCTCACCTTGGCAATGTCGGCCAGGGTGCAATCGGCCAGGGCGAGGGCCTGCTCGATGCGCTTGAAGACCTGGCGCGTCTGCGCTTCGATCCCGCCGACGATGACCTGGCCCTGGTCGTCCGTTGGCACTTGACCCGAGACGAAGACGAAGTCGCCGGCGCGCGTGGCAGGGGAGAGCGGGCGTGCCTGGCGATCGGAGGCAATCGGCGATTGGCCGAGCAATTCAACGTGGGACATGAGGATGTGTTTGTAAGGAAATTACAGAAAATATCAGGGTAAGCCCTGGTTTGACGTGCAAATCGCTGAGAAATACGATCGACGATGTAATGTTATTACTCACGGAGTCGCGATGCAATCGTCCTGCACCACTGTAGCCACATCTGGTTTTTTCCGGTTGAAGCCCATGCGTGCAGCGCATTGGCGCCAGTGGGTGGCCGCACTCTCGGCCGCCGCAGCGCTCGGCCTGCTGGCAGGCACGGCCCGCGCCGAGCCGCCCCGGGGCGGCGCCGCCAACCTGGCGATGGTCGGGGAGCCGCAGGGCCTGGATCCCATGGTCAGCACCGCCGATCTGGTGGGCACGATCATGCAGCATGTCTACGAACCCCTCTACACCTTCGACGCCAACTGGAACGTGGCGCCGATGCTCGCCGAAGGCATGCCGGTGGTCTCGAAGGACGGGCTGACCTACACCATCGCCATTCGCAAGGCGGTGAAGCTGCACAACGGGCGCGATCTCAATGCCGACGACGTGGTGGCTTCGCTGCAGCGCTGGATGGAGCTGTCGCCGCGCGGCAAGTCGGTGGCCAAGGAAGTCGCGGCGCTGACGGCCAAGGGCCCCCTGACGGTGGAGATCAAGCTCAGGAACCCGTACGCGCCGCTGCTGGCCCAGCTGGCGCTGCCGAGCGGCATGGCCGCCATCATGGCCAAGGAAAGCATCGCGCCGCAGCTCAAGGAATTCATCGGCACCGGCCCCTACAAGTTCAAGGAGCGCCGGCCCGACCAGTTCACGGTGCTGACCCGCTTCGACGACTACAGCGCGCGCAAGGAGCCGCCGAGCGGCTACGCCGGCCGGCGCGTCGCCCTGCTCGACGAGCTGCGCTTCGTGCCGGTGCCGAATGCCAACACGCGGGTGGAAGGATCGCTCTCGGGCCAGTTCCAGTACGCCGACCTGCTGCCGGTCGAGGCCATCGGCCGCATCGAGAAAGGCGCGCCGGCGGTGGTGCCGATCGTCACCAAGAACTTCGGCTTTCCCTACATCGTGTTCAACACCAAGGAAGGTGTGCTGGCTGCGCAGCCGCTGCGCCGCGCCGTGCAGCAGGCGGTGGGGCAGGGCGAACTGCTCGCCGCCGGCTTCGGCGACAGCCGCTTCTTCGTCGTCGAGCCGAACTTCTTCCCCAAGGGCACGCCCTACTATTCGGCCGCCGGCAGCAGCGACTACAACACGCGCAACCCGCAAGCGGCCAAGGACCTGGCCGCCAAGGCCGGCTACAACGGCCAGCCGATCCGCATCATGGCCAGCCGCCAGTACGAGTTCCACTACAACATGGCGCTGGTGATGTCCGAGCAGCTCAAGAAGGCCGGCTTCAAGACCGACCTGCAGGTGGTGGACTGGGCCACGCTGGTGCAGCGCCGCAACGACCCGAAGCTGTGGGATGTGTACTTCACGCACTCGGGCCTGTTCCCGGAACCGATGCTGTCGCCGCCGCAACTCGGCGACGATGCGCCGGGCTGGTGGGATACGGCCGCCAAGAAGTCCACGCTGCAGGCCTTCAACCGCGAAACCGACATGGCCAAGCGCGGCGCGCTGTGGGGGCCCGTGCAGCAGACGGTGTACGACGAGGTGCCCTTCATCGAGGTCGGCAAGTTCAACAGCCTGTCGGCCCGCTCGGCCAAGCTCGAGGGCTACACGCCCGCGATCTGGCCCTTCTTCTGGAACACCGGCCTGGCCAAGTAGGCCGCCGCGAGAAGGCATCCCATGCTGCGCTTCCTGCTGACCCGCCTGGCTGGCGCCGTCGTCGTGCTCGCCATTGTCGCGGTGCTGGTCTTCGCGCTGACCCGGCTGGCCTCGGGCGATCCGGTGGCACTGCTGCTCGGCGACCAGGCGACGGCCGCCGACATCGCCCAGGCCCGCATCCAGTACGGCCTCGACAAGCCGCTGCCGACGCAATTCGTGCTGTGGGTGGGCGAGCTGCTGCGCGGCAACCTGGGCGAATCGCTGTTCCTGCAGCGGCCGGTGGCGCAGGCGCTGCTGGAGCGCGCCGAGCCGACCCTCTTTCTCGCCTTGTTCGCGGTCGGCATCGCGGCGCTGATCGGCATCCCGGCCGGCATGGCGGCCGCCATCTGGCGCGGCAGCGCGGCCGACCAGGCGGTGAGCGGCGTGGCGATGCTCGGTGCCAGCATTCCGAGTTTCTGGCTCGGCTTGATCCTGATCCAGTTCTTCGCGGTCAAGCTCGGCTGGTTCCCGGCCTCGGGATATGGCGATCCGACGGCCTCGCTTGCCGAACGCCTGCATCACCTGCTGCTGCCGGCCGTGGTGCTGGGCCTGCTGAACTCGGCACTGATCATTCGCTTCACGCGCGCCTCGATGCTCGACATCCTCGGCGAGGACTATGTGCGGACCGCACGCGCCAAGGGCCTGCCCGAGAGCGTGATCATGGTGAAGCATGTGTTGCGCAACGCGCTGGTCCCGATCGTCACGGTGCTGGGCCTCACGCTCGCGTTGATGATCGGGGGCACCGTCGTGACCGAGACGGTCTTCAATCTGCCGGGTGTCGGCAACCTGGTGGTGCGCGCGGTGCTGCGGCGCGACTACCCGGTGATCCAGGGCACGCTGCTGGTGATTGCGGCGATCTACGTCTTCATCAACCTCGGCGTCGACTTCATCTACACGCTGGTCGATCCGCGCATCCGGCTGGAGGGCAAATGAGCCCCCGCCCGGCCGTTCCGAAGGGGGCTCGCACCGCAGTGCAAAGCACGGAGGTTTCTTTATGAAAGCCGCTGATTCTTCCTGGCTGCATTCCCGGCTGCGCAGCGCGATGCCGGTCATGCGCCGCCTCTTTGCACGCAGGATCGTGCTGGCTGCGGCGCTGGTGCTGCTGCTCGTGGTCGGTGTCGCGGTGCTCTATCCGATGCTGTCGGATGCCGATCCCGGCGCCATCGAGGTCAGTCAGCGCCTGCATGCGCCGTCGCTGGAACACTGGGCCGGCACCGACGAACTGGGCCGCGACGTGATGCTGCGCATCGTCCACGGGGCGCGTTATTCACTGCTGATCGGCTTCGTGACGGCCGCGGGGGCGGTGCTGTTCGGCACGCTGATGGGCATGCTGGCGGGCTTCTTCCGTCGGCTGGACGCGCCGCTGATGCGGGTGGTCGATGCCATGATGGCCTTCCCCGACATCCTGCTGGGCATCGCGCTGGTGTCGATCCTCGGTGTCTCGCTGTGGAACGTGATGCTGGCCCTGGTGATCGTCTACACCCCGCGCGTGGCCCGCGTGGTGCGCGCCACCACGCTGGTGCTGCGCGAACTGCTGTTCGTCGATGCGGCGCGGGCGCTGGGTGTACGCACGCCGCTCATCTTGTACCGGCACATCCTGCCGAACCTGATGTCGCCGATCCTGGTGCAGGTGACCTTCATCTTCGCCTACGCGATCCTGGCCGAGGCCGGACTCTCGTTCCTCGGCGTCGGCGTGCCGCCCGAGATCCCGACCTGGGGCACGATGATCGCAGGCAGCCTCGACTACGCCGACCGGGCGCTCTGGACCATCTTCTGTCCAGGTCTTGCCATCGTGCTGACGGCGCTGTCGCTGCAGATGCTGGGCGATGGCGTGCGCGACCTGCTCGACCCCAAGCTGAGGAAGGCCGCATGAACGCCAGCACCACCACCACCCCCGTCGCACCGCGGCTCGAGGTGCAGGGCCTGTCGACCTCGTTCGCCACAGAAGCCGGCCGGATCCAGAGCGTGAGCGACGTCTCGTTCGCGATCCGACCGGGCGAGACGCTGGCGCTGGTGGGTGAGTCGGGCTCGGGCAAGTCCGTCACCAGCCTCACGCTGATGGGCCTGCATGCCAAGACCTCGCATGACCGGGTCGAGGGCCAGGCCTGGTTCGTGCGGCGCGATGGCCGGCGTGTCGACCTGCTCGCCATGCCCGAGTCCGACAAGCGCGCCTTGCGCGGCAACGAGCTGGGCATGATCTTCCAGGAGCCCATGACCAGCCTGAACCCGGTGCTGACCATCGGCGAGCAAATCGCCGAATCGGTGCGCCTGCATCTGAAGCTGGACCGCCGGGCGGCGCATGCGCATGCGCAGCGCATGCTGGAGCTGGTCGAGATCCCGGCCGCGGCGCAGCGGGTCAACGAATATCCGCACCAGCTCTCGGGCGGCATGCGCCAGCGCGTCATGAT
>DASXKG010000028.1:0-4901 GCA_036496965.1 Variovorax sp. | reverse complement strand
GTGGGCGCCACGATGTCGGCCACGCCGCTGTCCAGCGTCGTGGCGACCGTCGCGGCGCGCCGCTGCGAGCGCGCCGTCTGCGGCCGCGCCTGGGCAAAGATGCCGCGCAGTTCGGGACGTGCCTGCAGGTAGGCCGCGGGGAAGAACCAGGTCGCCAGTTCCTCGGCCGACTCGGGCAGAGCGCGCCGCAGCCGGGCGAGGACGCGCGCATCCGGGCACAGCTCCTCGTAGGGACGTGGCAGCGGCCAGGTACTGCCCAGCACCAGGCGGTCCACCGATTGCGGATAGGTCAGGGCCAGCGCCTGCGCCACGCGCCCCCCGAAGGAGGAGCCGAACACATGGGCACGCTTGAAGCCCAGCGCCTTGATCAGCCGGTGTGCGTCGCCCGCCAGATCCGCGAGCGTGCAGTCCGTCGCCGGCCCCTCGGTGTCACCGCAATCGCGCTGGTCGTAGGCGAGCACCGTGAAGTGCCGGGCCAGGTACGGCACCAGGGCCGCGAACATCTGGCGCGTGGCCTCGGCGCCGTGCATGAGCAGCAACGGATCGCCGCTTCCCTCGCGATCGAATGCGATGCGCAGTTCGCCGGCCTGCACCTGCTCGGTCATGGTCGGCCCTCCTCGGCCAGCCAGAAGGTCATCTCGATCTTCAGACCGTGCGGGTCCTTCAGGAAAAGCTGATGGATGTCCCAGCCGGGAATGGGCGCCTCGTCGAAGTGCACGCCCTGGCGCGCCAGATGCTCGCGCATCTCGGCCAACCCACGCGAGCGAAAGGAGATGTGGTCGAGCGGTCCGGTGTGGGTGATGGCATCGGGCGAATGCAGGTGCGCGTACAGGTGCACGATGGGCTCGCCCTCGGCGTAGAGCCAGGCACCGGGCGCGGGAATCTCGGGGCGGGCACCGACCTCGAGCCGCATCACGCGGGTGTAGAAGTCCAGCAGCGGCGGCAGTTCCGCAGGGGTGCAGCGGATCGTGTAGTGATGCAGTGCGCGCACGGGCATGGCGTCTCCTTCTTGCGGTCTCAATCCAGCAAGGCGGCAAACACACCGGCCAGTTCCGCGGCGGGGTCGCTGGGCGTCCAGGGCATGCGGAAGGCCACGTGCCCATCGGGCCGCACCAGCGCGGCGCCGTGCGAGCCGAGCAGGATGCCGTCGTGGCGGTGGTTGTCTTGCAACTGATGCACCTGCAGCGCCCGGCCCTTGTGACCGTCGACCTTGCGCGCCGCTTCCATCCAGCCTTCGGCCCTGGGACCGGCCACCAGCACGAACTCCTTGTCGAACCAGTCGAGCGTGCTCTGGCGCCGGGGCAGGTCCAGCCACAGGTGAGGAAAGCGCCCGCCCGGCTTGTCGCTCGGCTGGTAGTGGCGCGGATCCCAGAGGTGGCGGGCTGTGCCGTCGGGAACCACGGCGCCCTCGGCATAGACGAAGCCCAGCGACTGGCCGATGCTGTGGGTGTGGTTGTCGCTGTCGCGGACCCAGAAGGCGATGCGCTCCGGAATGCCCGAGCGCAGCGCCTCATCGCACTGGCGGGCGCGCGAAGCGTTGTGCAGGCTGAAGTCGGCGTTCGATTCCGCCACCGGCCGGCGTTCGCTGTCATAGCTGTCCAAGAGACGCGGGCCGGCCCGCCCGGACAGCACGAAGGCCAGCTTCCAGGCCAGGTTGTGCGCATCCTGGATGCCGGAGTTCATGCCGTAGCCGCCATTGGGCGGGAAGCGGTGCGCCGAGTCTCCCACCAGGAACACCCGGCCCTGGCGCATGCGCGCAGCGACCTGGCGGCTCATGCGCCACACCGACCGGTTGATCACCCTCACGTCGAGATTCGGCACGCCGGAGAAGGCGCGCGCCATGCGCACCACCTCGTCGTCGCTGCGCTCGCCGGCGCGCTCGTCCTGTTCGCGGCCCACCGGCATCAGCGTGAGCCAGCGGTCGCGCCCATTGGTGTTGAGCACCGTGCTGATCGGATAGCCCGATTCCTTGGCGTAGACGCGCCAGCCGGCACATGCCTGCGCATCGCGCATGCCGGACAGGTCGGCCTGCCAGAACTCGTTGGCCATGACCAACAGCGTGGCGGGACCGCGCATCTCGACATCGGCCTGGCGCCGCACGCTGCTGGCGGCGCCGTCGCTGGCCACCAGGTACTGTGCCTGCCAGGTGAGCGTCTGGCCGCTGGCCAGTTCCAGGGCGGTGACGGCGATGCCGCTCTCGCTCTCGTCGAAATGCAGGAACTCGTGGCCGAAGAGAAACTGGCCCGCCGCACTCTTGCGCGCGTGGTCCAGCAACTCCGCCTCGACCGTGTCTTGCGACTGGATGATCTTCCAGCACGGCGAATGCCCCACATTGGGCTCCGGGTTGGTGCGGCCCCACTCGTGGCCGGTCATCGATTCGCAGAAGCTGAAGTAGTCCGAGCCATCGGCCAGCGCGTGCCGCTTCATCAGGCCGTCGATGCCCCACTGGCGAAAGATCTCCATGGTGCGCGTGTACGTGCCGCGCGCCTTGGGGTGGTCGGTGGTGGCGGGACTGCGCTCGAGCAGCACGAACTCGATGCCGAAGCGTTGCAGCAGGATGGCCATCGACAGGCCCACCGGCCCTCCGCCCACGATCACCACGGGTATCTTGCGTTGCATGGTCAGGTCTCCTCAAGGGATGCAGTGAATGGGATGCCGGCCAGCCGATAGTGCAGGCCGGGCGCCTGCGGCACCCAGCTCGCCACGGCGAGCGCCAGCAGGCGGATGCCCAGGACCTCCTGCGGCGTCCATTGCGCGCGCGGGCCGAAGACATTGAAAGTGGCATAGCAGGTGTGCTGGCGCAGCAGCGGCACGTTGACCACGCTCGCCAGGCCCCAGGGCCGCATCTGCGCGTAGTCGTCGAAGTGGCGCTCGAGCACCTCGGCACCTTCGCCGACGAACGGCAGGCCGCGCAGGAAGAGACGCTCGGTCCAAGGCGTGAAGGTCTTGCGCTTGATGGCCTCGACCGGATAGCGCGCTTCGGAGCTGAAGTAGCGGCGCAGCCGGATCTCGCCCGCCGGGTCGGCGTCGGTGGTCACGTTCTGCTGGATGCTGCAGATGCTGCCGGGCGCGATGCGCAGCCGGATCTCGTCGATGCGGCGCAGTGCCGCCAGGGCGTCGGGGGCCTGGGCGATGGCGTCCAGATGCTCGGCCGTGAAGAGCTCGGGCAACGGTGCGATGGCGGTGGACATGCTTGCAGTCTAGGTTCCGCAATTCACCAGAAGCAGTTAAATTCTGATGTCTCGATAACCTGGGAGTTATGACCTTTTGGCCAGCGCCCGCGACCCTGCTGCAGAGCTGCAGCACGCCCTGCTCTCCCGGCTCAAGCTGCGCCAGTTGTCGCTGCTGCAGGCCGTCGACCGGCAACGCACGCTGGGGCGGGTGGCGGCCGAGATGCGCGTGTCCCAGCCGGCGATCAGCAAGGCCTTGCGCGAAGTGGAGGACCTGTTCGGCGGCCCGCTGTTCGAGCGCACGCCGCGCGGGCTGGTGCCGACGCCGGCGGGAGATGCCGTGCTGCACTACGCCAAGCGCTGGCTGGCCGAGCTGGAGTCCACCACGCGTGTGTTGACCTCGTTGGAGGCGGGCCGCAGCGGGCGCCTGCGCCTGGGACTGACACAGCAGGTGCCGCAGCAGCTGCTGTCGGCGGCGCTGGCCCATCTGCTGCACCGCTCGCCGCGCATGGCGGTGATGACGCGCGAAGGCACCACCGACGAGCTGGTTGCCGGCCTGCTCGCGCGCGAGCTCGATTGCGCGATCGGGCGCGCCTACGACGGCGACGCCTCGGGGCTGGTGCAGGAACCGATCTACCAGCAGGAGCCCTGCCTGGTGGTGGCCGCCGGCAGCGTCAAGCGCCTGTCGCGCGGGCCGCTGGACTGGGCCCGCCTCGCGCAACTGGACTGGGTGCTGCCACCGCCCAACACGCCGATGCGCCGCACCTACAACGCGCTCTTCGTCGGCGCCGGCGTGCAGCCGCCGGTGCCGATCCTCGAATCGACCTCGATCCGCAGCCTGGAGACCGTGCTGCGCACCGAGCCGAATGCAGTCGCGATCCTGCCGCGCGACGTGGTGACCGAGATGGAGAAGACCGGCCACTGGGGCGCGCTGCCCTATCGCCTGAGCTGGAACCTTCCGCCGGTGAGCTTCTTCACGACAGTGCCGCTGCACGGACACGCGATGGTGCGGGAGCTGCGCGAGGTGGTCGTGCTGGAAGCTTCGAGGATGCAGGCGGGAAAGCAGCGCGCGAATTGACAGCCGCCAATCCGTCGAATATGATCTCGGTCATATTAATCCGGATCCACCTCAGCCCTTGGCGCCTGCCCTTCATGAGCCGAACCCCGAACAGCCGCAAGGAAGAAACCCACGAGCGCATCGTTGCAGTGGCCGCCCGCGCGATTCGCGAGCGCGGCTATGCCGGTGTCGGCGTGGCCGAAGTCATGAAGGAAGCCGGCCTGACGCACGGCGGCTTCTATGCCCACTTCGATTCGCGCGATGCTCTGCTGATCGAGGCGCTCGATCGCGCCGGTCGCGAGAGTTTCGAAGCGCTGACCCAGGCCGCCGAGCGGCGCACCCGCAAGGGCGTGAGCGCATTCCGTTCGCTGGTGGAGGCCTACCTTGCCGATTCGCTGCTGGCGTCCCTGGAAAGCGGCTGTCCGGTGGCCGCGCTGGGCTCCGACATGCCGCGCCAGTCTGACATCGTTCGCGAGGCTTCCGCCCATCGGGTGCGAGGCCTGATCGCCGCCGTGCGCAAAGCCCTGCCGGACGCGCCGCGCGCCGCCGCGGCCGCGGTGGCCGGCACCTTGGTCGGCGCCTTGCAGCTGGCGCGCGCGCTCGGCGACGGCGACGAGGGCCGCTCGGTGCTGGCGGATGCGCGCAGGTCGCTGCTGGCCCAATACGACCCGCCG
>DASXKG010000027.1:0-5938 GCA_036496965.1 Variovorax sp. | reverse complement strand
GTAGGGCGGCTGCAGCGCCTCGACGCGAAAGCGCGCGATGCCCTGGCCACGCAGGGTCAGCGAGACGTTGTCTTCTTCCGCGCAGGCGGTCGGGCGGGTCCGGTTCTCGACCGTGACGCTGGCGGGTGCCGCCGGGGCGGTCGCGGCCACCAGGCAGGCCGCGGCCAGGACCAGAAAGGCATGAACGGCAGGCCAGCGTGATCGAAGGGTCATGTGTCAACAGGCCCTAGTTTCGCTGCGCCAGCAGATCGCTGAAGAGGCGGTGCTCGCAGGCCGGCTCGGAGCATTTTTCGCAGGGCCATGACCATCCGCGCCCGGCGCCTGCGCCGCGGCTCGCCGAGCCTTCGCCGTCGGCCGCCTCCGCCCGGGCCAGGATGGCGTTCCAGGCCGCGGCAAGCCGCTCCGGGCCACGGCCGTGAATCACCGCGTAGGGGATGCCGGCTTGCCCGAGCGCCGCACGCAGACCGGCGTCGGCGCGTTCGCGCTCCAAGACCTCGTCGGGGGAGCAGGGCAGGTCGAGCGCCATCAGCAGCACGATCGCGGGGGCCTGCCATGCGGCCAGGGCGGCCGGATCGAAGGCAGCTGAACCCAGGTCGGCCACCTGCGTCGGCGCCATGCCACGGGCCGCGAGCCTTTCGGTGAGCGCCTGCGCCAATTGGGTCTTGCCGGTGCCTGTCGCGCCGAGCACGGCGATGACGCAGCGGTCGGGAAGGGCGGGCGTCATGCCGGCGGCCTGCTGCAGCCCCTCAATGCGTGATCTGCACGAAGACTTCGTTGGGCTTGACCATGCCGAGCTCCTGGCGCGCGCGCTCCTCGACCATCTCCATGCCTTCCTTCAGATCGTTGACCTCGGAGGCCAGCCGCTCGTTGGCGATCGCGGCGCGCGCGTTGGCATCCTTTTGCTCGACCAGCTTCTGCTGCAGCTGCGCCACGTCGCGCACGCTGCCGCGCCCGCTCCAGAGCTGCCACTGAAGCAGCAGCAGCAGCAGCACCAGGATGATCGGAACGACGCGAGAGCGCATGGACTGGCCTGCGAAAGGATCAACGCAGGTTGTAGAACGCAGCGCGGCCCGGGTAGCTGGCGATGTCGCCCAGGTCTTCCTCGATGCGCAGCAACTGGTTGTACTTGGCGACGCGGTCCGAGCGCGACAGCGAACCGGTCTTGATCTGGCCGGCGTTGGTGCCGACCGCGATGTCGGCGATGGTGCTGTCCTCGGTCTCGCCCGAGCGGTGGCTGATCACGGCGGTGTAGCCGGCGCGCTTGGCCATCTCGATGGCGGCGAAGGTCTCGGTCAGCGTGCCGATCTGGTTGATCTTGATCAGGATCGAATTCGCGATGCCGCGGTCGATGCCCTCCTGCAGGATCTTGGTGTTGGTGACGAACAGGTCGTCGCCCACCAGTTGCACGCGCTTGCCCAGGCGTTCGGTCAGGTGCTTCCAACCGTCCCAGTCGCCTTCGTGCATGCCGTCCTCGATGCTGATGATCGGGTACTTGTCGACCCAGCTGGCCAGCATGTCGGTCCAGCTCTCGGCCGTGAGGCTGAGGTTCTCGCCAGCCAGCATGTACTTGCCGTCCTTGTAGAACTCGCTGGCCGCGCAGTCCAGGCCCAGCGCGATCTGCTCGCCAGCCGTGTAGCCGGCCTTGTCGATGGCTTCCAGGATCAGCAGGATGGCCGCCTCATGGCTCTCGACGCTGGGTGCGAAGCCGCCTTCGTCGCCCACCGCGGTGCTGATGCCGCGGTCGCCGAGGATCTTCTTGAGCGCATGGAACACTTCGGCGCCGTAGCGCACGGCCTCGCGGAAGCTCTTCGCGCCCACGGGGATGATCATGAATTCCTGCAGGTCCAGGCTGTTGTTGGCGTGGGCGCCGCCGTTGATGACGTTCATCATCGGCACCGGCAGCTGCATGCCACCCATGCCGCCGAAGTAGCGGTAGAGCGGCAGGCCCGATTCCTCGGCCGCCGCGCGGGCCACGGCCATCGACACGGCCAGCGTGGCGTTGGCGCCCAGGCGTGCCTTGTTCTCGGTGCCGTCGAGGTCGTTCAGCGTGCGGTCCAGGAAGGCCTGCTCGCTGGCGTCGAGGCCCAGCACCGACTCGGAAATCTCGGTGTTGATGTTCTCGACCGCTTTCAGTACGCCCTTGCCGCCGTAGCGGCTCTTGTCGCCGTCGCGCAGTTCGATCGCTTCGCGCGAACCGGTCGAGGCGCCAGAGGGCACCGCCGCGCGGCCCATGGTGCCCGATTCGAGCAGCACGTCGCATTCGACGGTGGGATTGCCGCGGCTGTCGAGAATCTCGCGCCCGACGATGTCAACGATTGCACTCATCTTTTCTCTTTCTCAAAAAATGAAAATCAAACACCTTCGACGACGATCATCCGCATCACGGCGGCGCCCTGGCGCGACCTGCGGGCCTTGTCGTACTCGGCCGAGGCGTTGAATTTCTTCGCCGCCTCGACGCTCGGGAACTTCAGCACCACGATGCGCTCCGGATTCCAGTCGCCCTCCAGCACCCCGACCTTGCCGCCGCGCACGCAGATTTCGGCGCCGTGCACCCGCATGGCTTCGAAGGACAGCTTCTTGTAGTCCTCGTACTGCTCGGGGTTGCTCACTTCCACGTGGGCAATGATGTACGCACTGGTCATGTGGCCCCCACGCTCGTCACTGCGTGTACTTCGCTGCCCCCCGAGGGGGCCTTCGCAACTTGAAGCGGTTCTGCGTTGCTCATGTCTAAAACCTGTCCTCCAAAAATGCGTTCTTCTTCGTGACGACATCGAGCGCCAGCAGTGTCTCGAGCAGCGCCTTCATGTGCTGCAGCGGCACGGCGTTGGGCCCGTCGCTCAGCGCCTTGGCGGGATTCGGATGGGTTTCCATGAACAGCCCCGCCACGCCCACGGCAACCGCGGCACGCGCCAGCACCGGCACCATCTCGCGCTGGCCGCCCGAGCTGGTGCCCTGACCGCCCGGAAGCTGCACCGAATGGGTGGCGTCGAAGACCACCGGGGCGCCGGTCTCGCGCATGATCGCCAGCGAGCGCATGTCCGACACCAGGTTGTTGTAGCCGAAGCTGGCACCGCGTTCGCAGGCCATGAAGCTGTCTTCGGGCAGGCCCTTTTCCTTGGCCGCCGCGCGCGCCTTGTCGATCACGTTCTTCATGTCGTGCGGCGCGAGGAACTGGCCCTTCTTGATGTTGACCGGCTTGCCCGACTGCGCCACCGCACGGATGAAGTCGGTCTGGCGGCAGAGGAAGGCCGGGGTCTGCAGCACGTCGACCACCTTGGCCGCTTCGCCGATGTCGTCTTCCGTATGCACGTCGGTCAACACCGGCAGGCCGAGCTCGCGCTTGACCTTGGCCAGGATCTCCAGGCCCTTGTCACGGCCCGGGCCGCGGAAGCTGGTGCCCGAGGATCGGTTGGCCTTGTCGAAGCTGCTCTTGAAGATGAACGGGATGCCGAGCGCGGAAGTGATTTCCTTGAGCGTGCCGGCGGTGTCCATCTGCAGTTGTTCGGACTCCACCACGCAGGGGCCCGCGATCAGGAAGAAGGGCTTGTCGAGCCCGATGTCGAATCCGCAGAGTTTCATGGCGTCCCCTCACTCATGCCACCACCTTCAACCCCGTCTTCTCCGCCCCCTGGTGCTCCAGCGCCGCCTTGATGAAGGCATTGAACAGCGGATGGCCGCCCCAGGGCGTGGACTTGAATTCGGGGTGGAACTGCACGCCCATGAACCACGGATGCACGGCCTGCGGCAGCTCGACGATCTCGGTCAGGTGCTCGCGCTGCGTCAGCGCCGAAATCACCATCCCGGCGTTGCGCAGGTCGTCCAGGTAGTTGACGTTGGCTTCGTAGCGATGGCGATGCCGCTCGGTCACGACGTCGCCGTAGATGCTGTGCGCCAGCGTGCCGGGCGCGACGTCGGAGCTTTGCGCTCCCAGGCGCATCGTGCCGCCGAGGTCGGACTTCTCGTCGCGCAGCTTGACCGTGCCGTCGTTGTCCTTCCACTCGGTGATCAGCGCGATCACGGGCGTGGGCGTCTCGGGCTCGAACTCGGTGCTGTTGGCGTTCTTCAGGCCGGCCACGTTGCGCGCGTACTCGATGGTCGCGACCTGCATGCCCAGGCAGATTCCCAGATAGGGCACCTTGGTCTCGCGCGCGAATCGGGCCGCGGCGATCTTGCCTTCGACGCCGCGCTGGCCGAAGCCGCCCGGCACCAGGATGGCGTCGTACTTCGCCAGCCGCGCCACGTCCTCGCGGGTGATGGTCTCGGAGTCGACGTAGTCGATCTTCACCCGCGCATGGTTCTTCATGCCGGCATGGCGCAGTGCCTCGTTGAGCGACTTGTAGCTGTCGGACAGGTCGACGTACTTGCCGACCATCGCGATGTTCACTTCCTTTTGCGGATGCTCGACCTCGTAGACCAGGTCGTCCCAGCGCTTGAGCTTGGCCGGCGGGGTGTTGATGCGCAGCTTGTCGCAGATCAGGCCATCGAGGCCCTGCTCGTGCAGCATGCGCGGAACCTTGTAGATGGTGTCGACATCCCACATCGAGATCACGCCCCATTCGGGCACGTTGGAGAACAGCGAGATCTTGGCCCGCTCGTCGTCGGGCACGGGGCGGTCGGCCCGGCACAGCAGGGCGTCGGCCTGGATGCCGATCGCGCGCAATTCGCGCGCCGTGTGCTGGGTCGGCTTGGTCTTGAGCTCGCCGGCCGCGGCGATCCAGGGCACGTAGGTCAGGTGTACGAAAGCCGAGTTGTTGGGGCCCATGCGCAAGCTCATCTGGCGCACGGCTTCGAGGAAAGGCAGGGATTCGATGTCGCCGACAGTGCCGCCGATCTCGACGATCGCCACGTCGACCTCGTGCGCCGAGCCGATGCCGGCGCCGCGCTTGACGTACTCCTGGATCTCGTTGGTGATGTGCGGGATCACCTGCACCGTCTTGCCGAGGTAGTCGCCGCGCCGCTCTTTCTCGAGCACCGACTTGTAGATCTGGCCGGTGGTGAAGTTGTTGGCACGCCGCATGCGCGTGTTGATGAAGCGCTCGTAGTGGCCCAGGTCGAGGTCGGTCTCGGCGCCGTCGTCGGTGACGAAGACTTCGCCGTGCTGGAACGGCGACATCGTGCCGGGGTCGACGTTGATGTACGGATCGAGCTTGATGAGGGTGACCTTGAGGCCGCGCGATTCAAGGATCGCGGCGAGCGAGGCGGAGGCGATTCCCTTGCCGAGGGAAGACACCACACCACCGGTGACGAAGACGAATTTGGTCATGCCAGTTCCGGACTGAATGTCCGAACAGTGGGAAATTCCGATTATAGGAGCCTTGCCTGCCCGGTTTGGGCCTGCCTTCGCGGCGTCCAATTAAACTCGCGCAATGCAAGAACTCGCCGGCAAACACATCGTCCTCGGGCTCACGGGGGGCGTGGCCTGCTACAAGTCCGCCGAGTTGTGCCGGCTGCTGGTCAAGGCCGGCGCCGCGGTGCAGGTGGTGATGACCGAGTCGGCGACGCAGTTCATCACCCCGGTGACGATGCAGGCGCTGTCCGGTCGGCCGGTCTACGTCTCGCAGTGGGATGCGCGCGAGTCCAACAACATGCCGCACATCAACCTCAGCCGCGAGGCCGATGCCATCGTGCTGGCGCCCGCCAGTGCCGACTTCATCGCCCGCCTGGTCGAAGGGCGCTCCGACGAACTGCTGAGCCTCCTGTGCCTGGCCCGTCCGATGGAACGCGTGCCCCTTCTCATCGCGCCGGCGATGAACCGCGAGATGTGGGTGCACCCGGCGACGCAGCGCAACCTGCGCCAGGTCGATGCCGACGGTGCCCGTGTGCTCGGCGTGGGCAACGGCTGGCAGGCCTGCGGCGAGACCGGCGACGGCCGCATGCTGGAGCCGCAGCAGCTCTTCGAAGACATCGTGGCGGCCTTTCAGCCCAAGCTGCTCGCGGG
>DASXKG010000026.1:0-6040 GCA_036496965.1 Variovorax sp. | reverse complement strand
GAGGAAGGCCTGGGCGTGATCCCCTACAACCCGCTGGCCGGCGGCCTGCTGACCGGCAAGTACAAGCCGGACGCCAAGCCGGAACAGAACACCCGCTTCACCCTCGGCACCGCCGGCACGATGTACCAGGGCCGCTATTGGAACGAGCGCAGCTTCGAGACCGTGGGGCAGTTGCACAAGCTGGCCGACGAGGCCGGCGTGCCGCTCGCCACGCTGGCCGTGGCCTGGGTGATGGCCAATCCGTCGATCACCGCCCCGCTGCTCGGCGCCAGCCGGCCGGAGCAGCTCGACGCGACTCTGGCCGCCGCGGCGTACCAGCTCGACGCGGGGCTGAAGCAGCGGCTCGATGAAGTCACGGCGGACTACCGCAAGGGCGACGCGCCGCGGTAGCAGGCTCGCCCCCCAGGCTTGCTCACTTCGTGTAGCCTCCCTCCCCCCTACCGGGGGGCAATCCCTGCGGCCCGGCAAAGCCGGTTCCGCGGGATTCCTGGCCTAGGGTGCGTCGGTCAGGCCGATTGCGCGGGTTGCTTGGCTTCTTGGGTGGCGGGCAGCGCGCCGGGCTCGGCCTGCGGCCGGCGCGCATAGCGCTGCGCCAGCACCGCGCAGACCATCAGCTGCATCTGGTGGAACAGCATCAGCGGCAGCACGATCGCGCCGACCGCGTGCGAAGCGAACAGCACCTTGGCCATCGGGATGCCGCTGGCCAGGCTCTTCTTGGAGCCGCAGAAGACGATGGTGATCTCGTCCGCCTTGTTGAAGCCGAGTGCCCGGCTGGTGTAGGTGGTGATGGACAGGGCCAGCCCCAGGATCACGGCGCAGACCACCAGCAGCCCGGCCAGGGCGCTGATCGGCACCTGCTTCCACAGGCCCTCGATCACCGCCGCGCTGAACGCGGTATAGACCACCAGCAGGATCGAGCCGCGGTCGACCAGGCTCACCAGCGAGGCGCGCTTCCTGATCCAGCCGCCGATCCACGGACGCAGCAGGTGGCCGGCGATGAAGGGCACCATCAGTTGCAGCAGGATGCGGCCGATGGCGTCGAGCGAGGCGCCGGCGGCGTTGTGCTGCACGATCACCAGGTTGACCAGGATCGGCGTGATGAAGACGCCCAGCAGGGTCGAGGCCGAGGCGCTGCACACCGCGGCCGGGATGCTGCCGCGTGCCATCGAGGTGAAGGCGATCGCCGATTGCACCGTGGCCGGCAGCACGCACAGGAACAGCACCCCGGTGTAGATGTCGGGCGTGACCAGCGGGGACAGCACCGGCTTCAGCGCCAGCCCGAGCAGCGGGAACATGACGAAGGTGGCGCCGAACACCAGCAGATGCAGCCGCCAGTGGGTGATGCCGCCCAGGATGGCTTCGCGCGACAGCTTGGCGCCGTGCAGGAAGAACAGAAGCCCGATCGCGAGCGTCGTCAGGTGCTCGAAGAAGCGGCCGACGCCGCCGCTCGCGGGCAGCAGGCTGGCCAGGGTCACGGTGGCGACCAGCGCCAGCGTGAAGTTGTCGGGGAGGAAGCGGGAACGTGCCATGGGTGCAGATTGGACCTGCCCGCGATTCAAAAGTGAAATGGATTTATCTGATAGATATATGATTTCGAATCATGAACGTCACCTTGCGCCAGCTGCGCGTCTTCCGTGCCATTGCCGACGGACGCAACTTCAGCCGCGCGGGCGACCAGGTTGGCCTCACCCAGCCGGCCGTCAGCCGCTCGATCCTGGAGCTGGAGAGCCAGCTCGGCCTGAAGCTGCTCGACCGCACCACGCGCGAGGTGGTGCTGACCGAGGCCGGCCAGTCGCTGGCCCTGCGCCTGGATCGCCTGCTCGATGAGCTCGACCAGGCCCTGGCCGAAGTCCACGGCATGGCCGGTGCGCGGCGCGGCAAGGTCCGTGTCGCCAGCAGCCCGACCTTGTCGGCGAACCTGATGCCGGCCTGCATTGCCGAATGCGGGCGGCGCCATCCGGAGCTCGAGTTCGTGCTGCTCGACCGCATCCAGCAGGACGTGCTGGACAGCGTGCGCGCCGGCGAGGTCGACTTCGGCGTGGTGGTCGAGCCGCCCACGACCGACGACCTGCACTGCGAAGCCATCCTCGACGACCCCTTCTGCGCCGTGATGCCGCCCGGCCATCGGCTGGCGGCGCGGCCGTCCTTGCACTGGTCGGCGCTGGACGGCGAGGCGCTGGTGCTGCTCGACCACGCCTCCGGCAGCCGCCGCCTGATCGACGAGGCCCTGGCCCGGCACGGCGCGCGCTGCGAGGTGCGCCAGCAGGTCGGCCATCCGACCACGGTCTTTCGGATGGTCGAGCAGGGCATCGGCATCAGCGTCATGCCGGCGCTGGCCATCCCGCCGATGGGCCTGGCAGCGCTCGCGGTGCTGCCCCTGCTGCCGAAGGTCCAGCGCGCGATCATGCTGGTGCATCGGCGCAACCGGGCGCCCGCGCCGCTGGCGCAGCGCGCCTGGATCCTGATCCGCGAACTCGCGGCAGTGCGCGGCGGAACCTGAGGCGGCTGGTGGTAGCCTGCCGGCACGGAGGTTCCCCATGTCACGCACCGATGCCCTCGACGCAGCCGCCGCCTATTTCGACGGCGGCATGTTCTTTTCCGATCTGCAACGGCGCATCGCCTTTCGCACCGAGAGCGACCAGGGCGCCGCGCCGCCCGCACTCGAGGCCTATCTGCGCGAAGAGCTAATGCCTCCGCTGGCGGCACTCGGGTTCGATGGCGAGGTGGTGGCGAACCCGGCGCCCGGCGGCGGACCGTTCCTGATCGCCCGCCGCATCGAGGACCCCGCGCTGCCCACCGTGCTGACCTACGGGCACGGCGACGTGGTGAGCGGACAGGACGCGCAATGGGCCGAAGGCCTCGGCCCCTGGACGCTGGCCGTGCGCGGCGAGCGCTGGTACGGCCGCGGCACGGCGGACAACAAGGGGCAGCACACGATCAATCTCGGCGGCCTGGCGGCGGTGCTGCGCGCGCGCGGCGGCCGGCTCGGCTTCAACATGAGCTGCCTGATCGAGATGGGCGAGGAAGCCGGCTCGCCCGGCCTGCACGCGGTCTGCGCGGCCGAGCGCGAGAAGCTGCGCGCCGACCTGCTGCTCGCCTGCGACGGGCCGCGCGTGAGCGCGGCGCGGCCCACGCTCTTCCTCGGCTCGCGCGGCGCGGTCAACTTCAGCCTGCGCCTCTCCGCCCGGCCGCGCGGCTATCACTCGGGCAACTGGGGCGGGGTGCTGGCCAACCCGGCGATCGTGCTCAGCCATGCCGTGGCCACGCTCGCCGACGCGCGCGGCCGCATCCTGGTCGAGGCGCTGCGCCCGCCGCCGATCGCCGAGCCGGTGCGCGCGGCGCTGGCCGGCATCGCCATCGGCGGGGGCGCCGACGATCCGGCGCTCGATGCCGGCTGGGGCGAGCCCGGCCTGAGCGCCGCCGAACGCCTGATGGCCTGGAACACGATCGAGGTGCTGGCGCTCGGCGCCGGATCGCCGCAGCGCCCGGTGAACGCCATCCCCGGCGAGGCGGTGGCCCATTGCCAGCTGCGCTTCGTGGTCGGCACGCCCTGGGAGGACCTGGCGCGGATCGTTCGTGCGCACCTGGACGAACGCGGCTTCGGGGCGGTCGAGGTCGAGGTGACGCTGGCCGGCGCAGCCACCCGGCTCGATGTGGGCAACCCCTGGGTCGGCTGGGCCCAGGCCTCCATGGCCGCCAGCTCGGGCCAGCGCGCCGACGTGCTGCCCAACCTCGCGGGGTCGCTGCCGAACGATGTGTTCGCCGACCTGCTGGGCCTGCCCACGCTGTGGGTGCCGCATTCCTACCCGGCCTGCGCGCAGCATGCGCCCAACGAGCACCTGCTGGCGCCGCTGGCCCGGGAGGGACTGCAGATCATGGCCGGTCTCCACTGGGACCTGGGCGAATCCCAGGCTCCCTGGCGCAGCGGACGCAGCGCGCTCAGCCAGTGACGGCGGTGCTGCCGCTGGCCTGCGGGCGTTCCTCGCGCCCGTCCGGATGGCGCGCAAAGCGGGCCGGGTCGCGCCCGTGCACCGGTGCGCTGTCGGGCCACGGCCAGCCGCCGAACTGGGTGCGCCGGTAGTCCGCCATCGCCTGTGCGATCTCGGCCTGCGTGTTCATGACGAAGGGGCCGTATTGCGCCACGGGCTCGCCGATCGGACGCCCTTGCAGCACCAGGAATTCGCTCACCTCGTCGCCATTGACCAGTTCCACCGCGGCGTCGGCGCGCAACTCGATGGCCGCGTGGCCGTCGATCGGCTGCCCCGCCAACGCCACGCTGCGGCCCTTGAAGAAGTAGAGGCTGCGGCGGGTGCCGGCGCCGCTGGCGGCGGGCAGCGTCCAGTGCGCGTTCGGCTCCATGCGCAGCGTCCAGATCGCCAGGTCCGACTCCGGCTGCGAGGCCCAGGAATCGGGCGGCGGGGCCAGCGGACCGCCGGCATCCGGCGCGCCTTCCACCGGGCCGATGCGCCCGGCGATGCTGGCCACCTCGGTCTTGCGGCCCTGCGCGTCCGTGGCGGTGAAGCTCGGAATGTCCGCGGCCCAGAACATCGTGAAATGCGGATCGGCCATCTTGCTGCGCGCCGGCAGGTTCAGCCAGATCTGGAACAGCTCCAGCGGGTTCGCCGCGGCCGCGTCGAGCAGCGGGAACATCTCCGAATGCACGATGCCCTTGCCGGCGGTGAGCCACTGGACATCGCCGCCGCCGAAGCGCGCGGCCGCCCCGAGCGAGTCGGAATGGTCGATCAAGCCCTTGCGCACGACGGTGACGGTCTCGAAGC
Source organism: Variovorax sp. (assembly GCA_036496965.1). GTDB lineage: Bacteria > Pseudomonadota > Gammaproteobacteria > Burkholderiales > Burkholderiaceae_C > Variovorax. The sequence continues at coordinate 1,262 of DASXKG010000026.1, read as the reverse complement.
CGCGGTGCGGATGCCCCGGAAAGCCCGGCACGGTGCTGCCGTGGTACATGCTCCAACCGTCCTTGCGGCTGAAATCCTGGCCCATGTCGCGACCGGCCAGCGAGGTGTCGGGCCCGAGCTGCGGGTTGCCGCGCGGGTAGGCGTCGTCGTGGTAGGCGCAGAACAGGAAGGGGTCGATCGTCTCCCAGGGAAAGCCGAGGCGCTTGATCTGGACGATGGGACTCGGGGCGGCGGTCGTCATGGCGGTTCTCCGATTCGCGGCCCTGCCCGATGGGACAGGTGCCAAGCAAGGCATGTAGGGCCGGCGGCCGTGCGCAAAAGGCCCGGCGGCGCAACGCACTGGGGCTGCCGGCAGGACAATCAGATGGCGCCCGCCCGCCCGGTCGGTGTCAGTGATGGTGGCCGTGTTCGCCGTGCACGTGGCGGTGGGCGATTTCCTCCTCGGTCGCCGCGCGCACGCCGGTCACGGTCAGGCTGAATTTCAAGGCCTTGCCTGCCAGCGGATGGTTGCCGTCGAGGAACACCTGCGGGCCCTTGATCTTCAGCACCGTGAAGACCTGCGGTTCGCCCTTGTCATTGCGCCCTTCCAGCTGGCCGCCGACCTTGACCCCGGGCGGGAACTCGCCCTTCGGAATGGTCCGTACCAGCGATTCGTCGCGCTGGCCGAAGGCATCTTCGGGCTGCAGTTGCAGCGTGGCCTGGAAGCCCGTCTCCCGGCCTTCGAGCGCGGCCTCGACCTTCGGGAAGGTGTTGTCGTAGCCGCCGTGCAGATAGACCATCGGCTCGCTGCCGGCCTCGAGGAGCTTGCCGGTGCTGGCGTCGGCCACCTTGTAGCGCAGGGTGACGGCGGTGTTGGCTGTGATCTTCATGGGCAGGAAGTCTAGCGGGCCCGCGTAGACTCGATCTGAATGGCCGCCGCACGCCCCGCCGCATTCACCGTCTCGGTCAAGACGCTCTGCGCCTTCGCCGCGAAGGCGGGCGACCTCGACCTGCGCTTCGTGCCGGCACCCAGCGCCCAGGAAGGCCAGCTGGGACACCGGCTGGTGCAGTCGCGGCGCGGACCGGCCTACGAAAGCGAGGTCGGGCTTTCGACGCACTTCGGGCGGCTCCACGTGCGTGGCCGCGCCGACGGCTACGACCCCCAGCGCCGGCGTGTGGAAGAGATCAAGACCTTCCGCGGCGACTTCGACCTGGTCAAGCCGAATCATCGCGCGCTGCATCGGGCGCAGGCCCGCAGCTACGCATGGATGCTCTGCGAGCGC
>DASXKG010000025.1:0-3699 GCA_036496965.1 Variovorax sp. | reverse complement strand
GGCGGTGCTGGCCTCGTTGCTGGTCGCCGGCCGCCTGTCGGACCATATCGGGCGCCGGCCGGTGCTGGTTGCGTCCACCCTGGCGCAGGTGGTGGCGAGGGGGGTGCTGAGCATGGCCGACGGCGTCTGCGGGCTGCTGGCCGGGCGCGTGATCCAGGGCCTGGCGACCGGGGCGGCGGTGGCGGCCGTCGGCGCCGGGCTGCTCGACATCGACCGTGCACGCGGTGCGATCGCGAATGCGATAGCGCCGATCAGCGGCACGGCACTCGGCGGCCTGCTGGGGGGCTTGATGGTCCATTTCCTGCCGGCGCCGGCGCATCTGGTCTACCTGGCGCTGGCGCTGGTGTTCCTGCTTCAATGCCTGGGCCTGCTGCGGATGTCCGAATCCCTCTCCAGGCTGCCCGGTGCACTGGCATCGCTGCGGCCCCAGTTCGCCGTTCCGCCGGCAGTGCGCGCGTCGATGCTGCTGGCCGTGCCGGTGCTGGTGGCCGCCTGGGCAGTCGGGGGCTTCTATGCCTCGCTCAATCCCGCGCTGCTGCACCGGATCTTCGGCTTCGACGCCTCGCTGGTGGGCGGCGTGGCGCTGTTCCTGCTGGCGGCCAGCGGCGCCGCGGCGGTGCTGCTGCTGCAACGCAGCGCGCCGCGCGCGATGATGCGGTTCGGCGCCGCGAGCCTGATCGGCGGCATGGTGGTGGTGCTGCTGAGCCTGTGGCTGCGCATGGCGCCGATCTATTTCCTGGGCACCGTGGTCGCCGGCATGGGTTTCGGCACCGGCTTCCAGGGCGCGATCCGCAGCGTGATGCCGCTGGCCGCGGCGCATGAGCGGGCGGGTGTGCTGTCGGTGCTGTTCGCGGTGTCCTATCTGTCGATGGGGCTGCTGGCGGTAATGGCCGGTTCCCTGGTCGCTGCCGGCAATCCGCTGCTGGCCACGGCGCAGGAGTTCGCGCTGATGGTCATGCTGCTGGCGGCGCTGGCGCTCGCCGGCATGCGGCTTCAGCGCTGAGGCATGTCCTTGGCCGAGTAGCCCAGGCTCACGGTCGCGTCCTCGGGGATCGGCGGCATGCTGGCATTCCAGGCCAGCCAGTCGGCGCGCATCGCCGCCAGCCGCTCGGGGTGGCGGCTGGCCTGGTTGGCGCGCTCGCGTTCGTCGGCCGGGATGTCGAACAGGTATTCATTGCCATCGACCTGCAGGTACTTCCAGTTGCCGTCGCGCAGCGCGCGCTGGCCGCGATGGTTCATGCGCCAGTGCAACGGACGGGCAAAACTGAAATCCGCGTTGCGCAGCACGGGCAGCAGCGAAATCCCGTCCAGCGGATAGCGCGCATCGCCCGCCACGCCCGCGGCGTCGAGCAGCGTGGCGGACCAGTCCATCGTCATGCAGTGCTGCGCGCTTTCGCCGCCGGGCGCGATGGCCGCGGGCCAGTGGGCGATCCATGGCACCCGGATGCCGCCTTCGGTCAGGTCCATCTTGCCGCCGACCAGCGGCCAGTTGTCCGAGAAGCGCTCGCCGCCGTTGTCGCTGGTGAAGACCACCAGCGTGTTTTCGGCCATGCCGTGCCGCTCGAGCGCCGCCATGATCCAGCCGATGCCTTCGTCCATGTGATGGATCATCCGCTGGTAGGTGTGGATGTTGCCGCCGGCCAGGTCGAACAGGTTGTCCTTGACCACCGGCGCCTTGGCCGCGTCCGCCCGCGTCTCCCAGGGCCAGTGCGGCGCCGTGTAGCTCAGGCTCAGGAAGAAGGGGGCTTGCTCCTTGGCCATGCGCTCCACGTAGGCCACCGCGCGCTGCGACAGCAGGTCGGTGAGGTAGCCCTCGGTCGGCTTTTCTTCCTCGCCGAACCACAGGTCGTGCCGGCCGGCGGAGTCGCAATGGGTGAAGTAGTCGACGCCGCCCGACATCGGCCCGAAGAACTCCTCGTAGCCCGAGCGCAGCGGGCCGAAGCTCGGCGGATAGCCCAGGTGCCACTTGCCGATCAGCGCCGTTCGGTAGCCGGAGGCTTGCAGCAGCGAGGGCAGCGTGGGATGGTCGGTCGGCAAGCCCAGCGTGGTGCTGCCGCGGCTCTTGCTGTTGATCGGCTCTTCGGCCGCGCCGCGCAGGCGGTACTGGTAGCGTCCGGTCATCAGCGCGAAGCGCGTGGGCGAGCAGACCGGCGCGTTGGCGTAGCCCTGGGTGAAGCGCAGGCCCTTGGCGGCCAGGCCGTCGAGCACCGGCGAGACCGGGCCGAAGGGCGCGTGGCGGCCGCCGTAGCAGCCGAGGTCGGCATAGCCGAGGTCGTCGGCAACGATGAAGATGAGGTTGGGTCGTTGGTGGGTTGCCATGGTCCGTCGTTGGCCTGGGGGTTGACCGCCTTCATGATGCGGGCCCGGCGGGCGGTGCCAGTATGCGCCGGGTCAGTCCACCTTCATGCCGGTGGCCTTGACGATCTTGCCGTAGCGCACCCGGCTGGCCTCGAGGTGGTCGGCCGCGACCGCGCCGACTTCGCCGAGCGGCACCATGTCCAGCGCAGCCAGGCGCGATTGGAGTTCGGGTCGCGCGAGCGCCGACTGCAATGCGCTGCGCAGTGTCTGGACCACCGGCTCGGGCGTGGCAGCCGGCACCATGGCCATGTAGAGCACCTCGAACTCCAGGTCCTTCAGGCCCAGTTCGCCGACCGTCGGCACCTGCGGCAACAGCGGCGAGCGCTGGCGCCCGGTGACGGCCAGGGCGCGCACCTTGGCGGCCTGGACCTGCGGCAGCAGGCCCGGCGTGGCGAGGATCCCTGCCTGGACCTCGTTCGACACCAGGGCCAGTACGGCCGGCGCGTTGCCCTTGTAGGGCACGTGCGTGATCTTCGCGCCGGTGGCACTGGCGAAGATCTCTGCGGCGATATGGCCCGGACTGCCGTTGCCAGCCGAGCTGAAGGTGACGGGCTCGGCCCTGGCTTGCGTGACGAACTCCGGCAAGGTCTTGGCGCCGAGCGCGGTGCCGATGGCGAAGGTCAGCCCGGAAGAGCTGAAGATCATCAACGGCTTCAGGTCCCCCGCCGTGAAGGGCATGGAGGCATAGACGTGCGGATTGATGGTGAAGGTGGTGTCGATCGTGAGCAGCACCGTGTAGCCGTCGGCCGGGCTCTTGGCCACCAGTTCGGCACCGATGTTGCCGCCGGCACCCGGACGGTTCTCCACCACGAAGGGCTGCTTGAGCTGCTGCTGCAGCGCAGCGGCCAGGCTGCGGCCGAGGATGTCGAGCGGGCCGCCGGGCGGGAAGTTGGTGATGAAGCGCACCGGCATGTCCGGATAGGCCGGCTCGGCTTGCGCGAAGCCCGCGTCCAGGCCGCTCATCAGGGCGCAGCCGGCGAGGATGCCCGCGCGACAAAGGCGGGCGAGGCGACGAGCGGGGACGAAAGAGTGCGTGTGGGTCATGGGTCCTAGAGCGCCTGCGCTTCGGCAATGCGTTCCAGGGCCTCGTCGCGACCGATGCGCATCTTCGGCAGGAACTGCGGGTATTCGCGCTGCATGAAGTCGATCAATCCTTCGCGCACCGTGCAGCGCAGGTCGAAGGCCAGCGCCGAGGATGCGGCGGTGCACAGGACGCGCAGTTGCATCGTGCGCTCGGTGGCGTCGGTCACGCGCAGGTTGAAGAAGCGGCCGTCCCATTCGGGCGCAGCCTTGACGATGCGCTCCACTTCGACGCGCAGCGGCTCTAGCGGCATGGCGTAG
>DASXKG010000024.1:0-3397 GCA_036496965.1 Variovorax sp. | reverse complement strand
CCGGCCGGATTGCGCTGCAGGATGCGCTCGAACCAGCCGAGGAACTTCGGGATGCGCTGCTCGCGAAAAGCCTGGGCCCGCGCCAGCGCCGCCTCGCGCTGGTCCTCGTAGTAGAGGCCGTTCGACAACGGATGGTGCGTGTCATGGGCCTCCGCCACCGCATCGGCGATGGTCAGCTGCAGTTGATGCGTCCACAGGCTGTCCGCCTCGCTCGCACCCGCCAGCCCGAGCCGCGGCCCCAGGTAGAGCAGGATCGCGGCGGTCTGCCCGACCACCAGCTCGCCGTCGACCAGGAAGGGCGGCGCGAATGCGGGCCGCGGGTTGTCCGGGTCGCGCAGGCGCCGGCCGAGCTGGCTTTCGCCGCCGCCCTGGGCAGGCGGCTCGCGCGCCACGTCGACATACTCGGCGCCGGCGGCTTCCAGCGCCAGCCGGACGAATTCGCCGCGGCCCTGGATGGTCGGCCAGTAGTGAAGCTGGTAGGTCATGGGATCCTCCGGATGAGGGTGTCACGGGCCGGTCACACACGCGGGCAGGCCGCCGGTTGTCGCACGAAGGCGCGCAGTGCGCTACATTTTCGTCGCGCTCCCGCTTCTGCAACCTTTCCCGGTTCACCACCTACCGCCATGAACGCACGCCGCGCCACTCCTAACCATCATCGTCTGCCGCGCAACAAGGCGCTGGTCTTCCAAGGGGGTGGTGCACTCGGCTCCTACCAGGGCGGCGTCTACGAGGAACTGCACAAGACGAACCAGCTTCCCACCTGGATCGCGGGTGTTTCCATCGGCGCCATCAATGCCGCGCTGATCGCGGGCAATGCGCCGGACAAACGGGTCGAGCGACTGCATGAATTCTGGTCGCTCGTCTCCTCGGGCCCGTCGCAGCGCCTGCCCCACTGGATGGCCGACCGCGGCACGCTCAACAAGTGGAGCGCCAGCCTGGCGACGATGTTCGGCATTCCCGGCTTCTTCAAGCCGCGTGTCACGCCGGCGCTCCTGATGGGTGGCGAGGCGCAGATCCTGAGCTACTACGACACCACGCCGCTGCGGGTCACGCTGGAGCGCCTGGTGGACTTCGACCGGATCAATGCGCGCGAAATGCGCCTGAGCGTTGGCGCGGTCAACGTGCGCACCGGCAACTCGGTGTACTTCGACAACACGCTGCAGAAGATCGGGCCCGAGCACATCATGGCCAGCGGCGCCCTGCCCCCCGGTTTCGCGCCGGTGGAGGTCGATGGCGAGTGGTACTGGGACGGCGGCATCGTGTCGAACACGCCGCTGCAATACCTGCTCGACAACCATCCGCGCAGCCAGCCGCTGGTGGTGATGCAGGTCGACCTGTTCAACGCGCGCGGCGAAATGCCGGTCACGATGTCGGACGTGATGACGCGGCAGAAGGACATCACCTATTCGAGCCGTACGCGGATGAACACGGATGCCCTGGCTTCCAACGTGAACCTGCAGCAGGCGATCGCCGACCTGCTCGCCAAGCTGCCCGCGGCACTGCGCAACGACGCCAGCGTGAAGGCGGTGCATGCGCAGCTCTGTTCCAAGCCGATCGACATCTTCCACCTGATCTACCGCGACAAGCCCTACGAGGGCGACTCCAAGGACTACGAGTTCTCCCGCGCCACGGTGGAAGACCACTGGGAAGTCGGCATGCGCGACGTGCGGCGCGCCCTCACCCAGCCCGAAGCCCTGGTGAGCAATGCCGAGGCCAACGGCGTGACCACCTACGACCTGGGCGAACCGGATGCAGTCTGCATCAAGCGCCCGATGGCGCCCTCCCCTTCAACCACCCCGGGAAGCCCCCCATGAACATCTCCGAGATCCGCCGTTCGGCCTTCGCGATGCCCTTCACCAGCCCGGCGTTTCCACCGGGCCCCTATCGCTTCGTGCGGCGCGAGTTCCTGGTCATCACCTACCGCTCCGACATGGACGCGGTGCGCGCCGTGGTGCCCGAGCCGCTGGTGGTGACCGAGCCCCTGGTCAAGTACGAGTTCATCCGCATGCCCGACTCCACCGGCTTCGGCGACTACACCGAGTCGGGCCAGGTCATTCCGGTGCAGCTGAAGGGCGAGCAAGGCGCCTACGTGCACGCGATGTACCTCAACGACCATCCGCCCATCGCGGGCGGCCGCGAGCTCTGGGGCTTTCCGAAGAAGCTCGCCACGCCGGTATTCGACTACGAGACCGACGTGGTCGTCGGCACGCTGGACTACGGCAAGGTGCGCGTGGCCAAGGCCACGATGGGCTTCAAGCACAGGGCGCTGGAGCCGGGGCCGATCCTGGCGGGCGTCGCGCAGCCCAACTTCCTGCTGAAGATCATCCCGCATGTCGACGGCACGGCGCGCATCTGCGAACTGGTGCGCTACCACATGGTCGACGTGACGCTGCACGGCGCCTGGGCCGGCCCGGCCTCCCTGGAGTTGCATCCGCATGCGCTGGCGCCCGTGGCTGATCTGCCGGTGCGCGAGGTTCTGTCGGCGGTGCACTACATCGCTGACATGACGCTCGCGCTAGGAACGGTGGAGCACGACTATCTCGCCTGAATGGCGCGGCGCCGGGAAGGCTTGAGTCCCGGGACCCTATCGATAGAACGCCTCGACCTTGCCCTTCAGCTTGATCAGCAGCGGCTGGCCGCGGCGATCCAGCGTCTTGCCCGAAGGGACCTTGATCCAGCCCTCGCTGATGCAGTATTCCCCCACGTCGCTGCGCTCCTTGCCGTTGAAGCGGATCCCGATGTCGTGTTCGAACACGGCGGCGACGTGATGCGGACTGCGCGGGTCGATGGACAGGTGGTCGGGCAGCGGCGGGGGTTGAAAGTCTTCTGTCATTGAATTGATTTCCGGGAGGCCACCATTCTGACGGAAGCCCGCTGACCGGGTCATTTCCGAGGGGGATGACCGCTTTCGAAAATTGCTTTACTGTTCCTGCCGTGGCCTCTGGGGGCCACATGGATCGGAAGTCAAGGAATGGAGAGCACCATCATGGCAAGCACAGCGCCATCCCATCGCGTGCCGATCGCGAACAGCATGCATCACCTTCCGGCCGGATCGGTCGCGGTCCGGCAAACGAACCCGAATGCGCGAATCGAACTCACCATCGGCGTGCGGCGCAAGAAGGATCTGCCCGAACTCGCATCGCTGGAGCAAACCGCGCCGGCAAAGCGCCAGTACATGACGCGAAAGGAACTGCGGGATGTGCATGGCTCGGACCCCACTGCCGTCGATCGGATCAAGGCATTTGCAAGTGCGCACGGCATGACGGTGCTGCGCGAGGATCCCTGCGCCGCACGTCTGACCCTGGCCGGCGCCGTCGACGACGTGGCGTCGGCTTTCGACGTCAAGCTGTTCGACTACAAGCATCCCACGCTCGGCGAGTTCCATGCCAGGGTCGGA
>DASXKG010000023.1:0-1970 GCA_036496965.1 Variovorax sp. | reverse complement strand
GGCGTTGAGGCAGCACCGGGCAACCGGCCGCGCACGCTGCACGGGCATCGTTGCTCGAGTCGCCGAACGAGCGAGCCCCTGCAAAACGGACCGGGTTCAGTCCGCGCGCTGCTTCACATAGCGGCCCGGCGCCGCTTCGATGGGCTCGTGCTGGACGTTGCCGAGCCGCTTGCGCGCCGGCACCTGCTTGCCCTCGGCGGGCTGGAGCCACTGGCGCCAATGGGTCCACCAGCTTCCCGGCGCTTCCTGCGCGGACGACAGCCAGGCTTCGGCCGAATCGCCCTGCGTACCGCCGGTCCAGTAGCTGCGCTTGTTTTTCGATGCGGGATTGATCACGCCCGCGATATGCCCGCTCGCGCCGAGCACGAACTGCGACTTGCCGCCGACCAACTGGGTCGTCCGGTAGGCGGACCGCCAAGGGACGATGTGGTCCTCCTTCGCCGCCAGCACATAGCAGGGCATGTCGATGCGGCCGAGGTCGACCGGCGTGTCGCACATGGTGAGCCGACTCGGCTCGCGAAGGTTGTTCTCGAGGTACATGTTGCGCAGGTACCAGGCGTACATCGGCCCCGGCAGGTTGGTTGCGTCCGCGTTCCAGTAGAGCAGGTCGAAGGCGGCCGGACTCTTGCCCTTGAGGTAGTTCCCGATCACGTAGGGCCAGATCAGGTCATTGGCGCGCAGCGTCTGGAAGACGAAACCGAGTTCTGCGCCCGGATAGATGCCGCCGCGGCCGATCGTCGCCTCGCGCTGCGAGATCCCCTGCTCATCGATGAAGACGCCCAGGTCGCCCGCCTCCGTGAAATCGAGCATCGTGGTGAGGAAGGTCGCACTCGCGACGCTCCTGTCGCCCTGCGCGCGCAGCACCGCCAGCGCGCTGGCCAGGATGGTGCCGCCAACGCACCAGCCGACCGCGTTGACCTTGTCGGCGCCGCTGATGGCCAGCGCGACCTCGATCGCCGCCATCGCGCCCAGCACCAGATAGTCGTCCCAGGTGATGTGGCCGAGATCGGGTCCGGGATTGCGCCAGGACACCAGGAACACCGTCTGGCCCTGCTCGCACGCGAAGCGCACGAAGGAGTTCTCCGGCTGCAGGTCGAGGATGTAGAACTTGTTGATGCACGGCGGCACGATCACCAGCGGGCGCACGGCGACCTGTTCGGTCAGCGGCGCGTACTGGATCAGCTGCATCAGGGGGGTTTCGAACACCACCGAGCCCTTCGACACCGCCACGTTGCGGCCGACCTCGAACGCGTTCTCGTCGGTGATCGAGATGCGGCCCTTCTGGAAATCGTCGAAGAGATGGGCGATGCCCGCCGCGACGCTCTCTCCCTGGGACTCGAGCGCGAGCTTCAGCACCTCGGGATTGGTGGCGGCGAAGTTGGCCGGGCTCATCGAATCGATGAACTGGCTCGCGAAGAAGCGCAGCTTGTGCTTGTCCGTCGCGTCGAGATCGGCCGATTCGACCATCTCGTGGAGCAACTTCGAGTTCAGCAGGTAGTTCTGCTTGAGCAGGCTGTACCAGGGGCTGCCGCTCCAGCCCTCGCCCTGGAAACGGCGGTCACCACGCTCGGCATCGACCACGGCTTCGGGCTTCGCGCCGCCGCTGGCGAGCATGCCCATCCACAGGGCCATCTGCTGCTGCCAGTAGTGCGCTTGCGCCTGCGCGAGTTGCGCGTGGCCCGGTACACGATCGGCCGGTCCGACCGGCAAACCGGCGCCGCCGAAAGCCTTCAGCAGGCTCGCGCCGGATTTGAAGAAGCCCTGGACAAACTCGTCCGGCACGTTGAATGGCGACGTCATGTTGTCTGTCCCCCTCTCGAAATCGGGATCGTCCGAGCACGCGCCCTGTCGCTACTTGGCCTGCATCAGGCTCGACATCACCTGCACGCCATCGTACAGCGACCTGTTCGCGGCGACCAGGGCCTCTTCGTCCTTGCGGCGGGCCTCGACGATCGCTGCCGTGTCCAGGC
>DASXKG010000022.1:0-4975 GCA_036496965.1 Variovorax sp. | reverse complement strand
TCAGCGCTTGGAGAACTGCTTGCGCCGGCGTGCCGAATGCAGACCGACCTTCTTGCGTTCGACTTCGCGCGCGTCGCGGGTCACGAAGCCGGCCTGGCTGAGCACCGGCTTGAGCGTCGCGTCGTAGTCGATCAGGGCGCGCGTGATGCCGTGGCGCGTCGCGCCGGCCTGGCCCGATTCGCCGCCGCCCGCCACGTTGACCATGATGTCGAAGGTTTCGACATTGTTCGTCAAGAACAGGGGTTGCTTGGCGATCATGATCGAGGTCTCGCGGCCAAAGAAATCCTGGATGTCCTTGCCGTTGACCGTGATCTTGCCGGTGCCTTTTTTCAGAAACACGCGGGCGACGCTGGATTTGCGACGGCCGGTGCCATTGTTCCATTCACCAATCATTCTCAAGGCTCCTTACAGTTCCAGCACTTTGGGCTGTTGGGCGGTGTGCGGGTGCTCTGCACCGCCGTACACCTTGAGTTTCTTGATCATCGCGTAGCCGAGGGGGCCCTTGGGCAGCATGCCCTTGACCGCCTTTTCCAGGGCGCGGCCCGGGAACTTGGCTTGCATGTCGCGGAAATTGGTGGCGCTGATGCCGCCCGGGTAGCCCGAGTGGCGGTAGTACACCTTGTCGATCGGCTTGGCGCCGGTGACGCGCAGTTGCGCTGCATTGATGATGACGATGAAGTCACCGGTATCGACGTGAGGCGTGTAGATGGCCTTGTGTTTGCCGCGCAAACGGAGAGCAACTTCGCTGGCTACTCGTCCGAGGACCTTGTCGGTCGCGTCAATCACAAACCACTCGTGCGTCACGTCAGCGGGCTTGGCGCTGAACGTTTTGGTCATGAGTTTTCTCTCGAAAGAGGGTTTGTCTGGCCCTTTTCCACGGTCGGTGTTCCTCTGACGGGAATCTCTTAGGTGGTGGTTGGCCCCCGGAAGAACCGGGTTCCTGTCCTCGCCGCGGGGCCATGAAAGCGCTGCGAAGCCTGCCATTATACGAAGAAACGGCCCGCCAGGGCAATTCGGGCGCCGTGCGGGGGGCCAGGCCGTTACCATCGGGGGATGTTCAGCTACCGCCACGCCTTCCATGCCGGCAACCATGCCGACGTGCTCAAGCACACGGTCCTGATTGCCACGCTCGAGCATCTGCTCCAGAAAGAGACCGCGCTGACGGTGGTCGACACCCATGCCGGGGCCGGCCTCTACCGGCTCGATGGCGACTATGCCGGCACCAGCGGCGAGGCGGCCGACGGCGTGCTGCGGCTGCTCGGCGCGCAGGCCGGCCAGGCACCGGACCCAGCCGGCGCCCTGGCACGCTACCTCGAAGTCGTCCGCGACTTCAATCCCAAGGGCGGCGCCCGCATCTACCCGGGCTCGCCCTTCATCGTCCATCACCTGCTGCGCGAGCAGGACAAGCTCAAGCTGTTCGAACTGCATCCGACCGATGCCCGCACGCTGGCCGCGAACATCGCCCAGCTCGAGGCCGGACGCCAGATCGCGGTGCTGCGCGACGACGGTTTCGGCAGCGCCACCAAGTTCCTGCCGCCGCCTTCGCGCCGCGCGCTGGTGCTGTGCGATCCCAGCTACGAGATCAAGAGCGACTACGCCCGGGTGCTCGATTTCGCGGCCGAGGCATTGAAGCGCTTCGCCACCGGCACCTACGCCGTGTGGTATCCGATCATCCCGCGGCCGGAGGCGCACGACCTGCCGCGCCGGCTCAAGACCCTCGCCAACAAGGCCGGCAAGCCGTGGCTGCATGCGACGCTGACCGTCAAGTCGAGCCGGATCACGACCGACGCGAAGGGCGAGACGCAGCGTCCGGGACTGCCGGCCAGCGGCATGTTCCTGATCAACCCGCCGTTCACGCTCAAGCCCTTGCTGGCGGAAGCGCTGCCGCAGCTGGCCGAGCGCCTGGCGCAGGACCGCCATGCGGCCTCGTCGCTCGACGCCGGGTGAGTGGACGGACGGGCTCTAGCGGCGCTTGCGCGCAGCCGCCCTGTGAGCAGCCGGGGGCGGCGGATCGATCGGCGCGGGCAGCTGGGGGTCGGCCGCGCCGACCTCCGTCCCGCCGCAACGTGAGCTGTCCTTGTCCATGACCGACAGTGCCACCTGCTTGATGCCGAGCCCGGTCAGGCCGATCGCGTTGGCCGCGGCCTGGCTGAGGTCGATGACGCGGCCCGCGGCATAGGGACCGCGATCGTTGATGCGCACCAGCACTTCCTGCCCGTTGACCAGGCTGCGCACGCACACGCGGGTGTTGAAGGGCAGCGTCTTGTGCGCCGCGGTCATGGCGGTCATGTCGAAGCGCTCGCCGCTGGCGGTCTTGCGCTGGTGGAACTGCAGGCCGTACCAGGACGCGCCGCCGCGCTCGAAGACCTCGCGACCCCCTTCGCCGCCGGGGATGCCGTCGTCCGGCATCATCTCGTCCGCGCCGGACACGGCCAGGTCGTAGCGGACCGAGGGCACTTCGGAGCGTGGCCGCGCACCGGGCGGCAGGGCGGGCTGCCTGGCCAGCGGACGAAGGCCGCCTTCGCCCGAAGCCGGCGGCGGCACCGCACAGGCGGCCAGCAAGCCGGCGGCCACTGCCGCAGCCGCCACCCGGGCGGCGCGGCCTGCAAGTCTCATTCGGCCCAGCCCAGTCGCTGCAGCACACCGAGCGTGGCCACCGACTGGTTCATGGTGTAGAAGTGCAGCCCAGGCGCGCCGACGGCACAGAGCCGCTCGCACAGGGCCGCGACGACGTCCAGGCCGAAGGCCTTGATCGACGCCGTGTCGTCGCCGAAGCCCTGCAGCCGCAGACGGATCCAGCGCGGGATCTCGGCGCCGCAGGCGTCGGAGAAGCGCATCAGTTGCGTCGAGCTGGTGATCGGCATGACGCCCGGCACGATCGGGATCGCCAGCCCCAGCGCGCGCGCCTCGTCGACGAAGCGCAGATATGCCTCGGCGCTGAAGAAGTACTGCGTGATCGCCGAATCCGCGCCGGCATGCACTTTCGCCGCGAAGGCCTGCAGGTCGGCTTCGGGCGAACGCGCCTGCGGATGGACTTCGGGATAGCAGGCCACCTCGATGTGGAAATCGTGGCCGGTCTCCTGCCGGATGAAAGCCACCAGGTCGCTGGCGTAGTGGAACTCGCCACCCATGCCGTAGCCGCTGGGCAGGTCGCCGCGCAGGGCCACCAGGCGCTGCACGCCCATCCCCTTCAGCTCGGCGAGCTGCGAGCGCACGGTCGCCCGGGTCGCGCCGATGCAGGAGAAATGGCAGGCCGCGGCCATGCCCTCGGAAAGGATCTCGCGCACCGCGCCGAAAGTGCCTTCGTGCGTGGAGCCGCCGGCGCCGTAGGTGACCGAGCAGAACTCGGGCTGCTGCCCGTAGAGCAGCTGGCGCACCGCGCGCAGCTTGGTGCTGCCCTCGGGTGTCTTGGGGGGAAAGAACTCAAAGCTGAGCGGTAGGCGCACGGCCGGCTCCTGGGAAGTCGCCCTGCTCGCGCACGGCATGGATGAAGAATTCGCGGTTGCCGTCGCCGCCCGCGATCGGGCTGTCGAGCCAGCCCAGCACGCGCAGCCCGAGCAAGGCACAGGCGTCGCGCAGCCTGTGCTCGACCACCGCATGCAGCGCGGGATCGCGCACGATGCCGCCCTTGCCGACCTGGCCCGGCTGCAGCTCGAACTGCGGCTTGACCAGCATCAGCAGATCGCCGTCGGCGGCCAGCAGCGGCACCAGCGCGGGCAGCACCAGCGTCAGCGAGATGAAGGACAGGTCGCCCACGATGAGGCCGAAGCGCTCGTCCTGCGCCGGGTCCGCGCCCCAGGCCTCGGCCCCGAGCGTGCGCGCGTTGCAGCCCTCGACCGCGAGCACGCGCGCATCCCCGCGAATGCGCGGATGCAACTGGCCGTGGCCGACGTCGACGCCCACCACCTGCGTGGCGCCGCGCTGCAGCAGGCAATCGGTGAAGCCGCCGGTGGATTGGCCCACGTCGAGGCAGCGCTTGCCGCGCGGATCGACACCGGCGGCGGCCAGCGCGCCTTCGAGCTTGAGGCCGCCGCGCGAGACGAAACGGGCCTCGGCTGCATCGAGCAATTCGAGCTCGGCCGACGCCGGGATCTCGTCGCGGTTCTTGCCCACCAGGCGCCAGTCGGCGCCATCGCGCCAGCGCAGGCCGCCGGCGATCAGGCGGACGGCCTGCGAGCGCGAAGCGGCCAGGCCGCGTTCGACGAGCAACTGATCGGCGCGCAAAGCGCTGGTGTCCCGTGTCCCGTGCCGCTTCAGTAGCGGTAGCTGTCGGGCTTGTACGGGCCGTTCTTGTCGACACCGATGTAGGCGGCCTGGGCGTCGGTGAGCTCGGTCAGCATGGCACCGACCTTCTTCAGGTGCAGCCGCGCGACCTTCTCGTCCAGGTGCTTGGGCAGCACGTAGACCTTGCCCGCCTGGTAGGCGTCAGGCTTGGTGAAAAGCTCGATCTGGGCAATGGTCTGGTTGGCGAAGGAGGACGACATCACGAAGCTCGGGTGGCCCGTGCCGCAGCCGAGGTTGACCAGCCGGCCCTTGGCCAGCAGGATGATCTTCTTGCCGTCGGGGAAGGTGATGTGGTCGACCTGCGGCTTGATCTCCTCCCACTCGTACTTCTCGATCGAGGCGACCGCGATCTCGTTGTCGAAGTGGCCGATGTTGCAGACGATCGCCTGGTCCTTCATGGCGGCCATGTGCTCGTGGCGGATGACGTCGCGGTTGCCGGTGGTGGTGACGAAGATGTCGGCCTTGTCGGCGGCGTATTCCATGGTCACGACCTTGTAGCCCTCCATCGCCGCCTGCAGGGCGTTGATGGGGTCGATCTCGGTCACCCACACTGCGCGCTCAATGCGCGCAGCGCCTGGGCCGAGCCCTTGCCCACGTCGCCGTAGCCGGCCACGCAGGCGACCTTGCCGGCGATCATCACGTCGGTGGCGCGCTTGATGCCGTCGACCAGCGATTCGCGGCAGCCGTAGAG
>DASXKG010000021.1:0-1812 GCA_036496965.1 Variovorax sp. | reverse complement strand
TCGATCGGGATTGGTGGACGCGATGGATTCGCGGATCACGGTCATCGCGCACTCGGCGAAGCATTTCGCGGCCGCGCTCAGCGGTGCCCCGCGCCTGTACATCAGGCTGACCTGGACGTCGGCCACGGACTCGACGATCGGCAGGACGCACAAGCCTTCTTTCGCCACCAGCAACTCGGCAAGCGGCCACGGCATGAGGCTCAACAGGTCCGTATGCGCGATCAGGCTGGTCGCGAGCACGCCGGAATGCGAGACATGGACGGGCGGCGCACAGTCGCGGAAATACGCGCTGAAACTGTCGGGCTGGGCCGCGTCATCGCCTGAATGGTCGCGATTCAAGACCCAGCTGGCATCTTTCAACTGCTGCAGCGTACGCGACCCGGCCAGCGGGTGGCCGGCGCGTGCCACCACGGCGTAGCCGGTCATGAACAGCGGTATGTGGCTGAACTCGTCCTGCAAGGGCGCCGGGAATGCGCGGTTGATCGACAGGTCGAGCGTGCCGTCGCGCAGTTTCGGCAAGGACACCGTGAGCAGGCTCTCGAAGAATTCCAGCCGGGTCTCGGGCATCTGGCGCTGAAACAGATTCACCACCTCGCCCAGCAGCGTGAGCCCGAACCACGTCGGAATGGCCACCGCCAGCGTGGCGTGCCGCTTGCCCGCCAGCATGTCCATTTCCTGTCTGGCCCGTGCGAGCTGCCCGACCATCAGTCTGGCGTGCTCGAGCAAGGCATGGCCCGCATGGGTGAGCGTGACGCCGGTGGTTTCACGCAGCAGCAAGGCCACGCCGACGTCTTCCTCCAGCTCGCGCAAGGCCTTGGTGATCGCCGCAGGAGACAGCGCGGTGCTCCGCGCCGCGTTCCGGATGCTGCCGGAATCGGCAATGGCGACGAGCGCGCGCAGCTGATGGAGCTTCATGGGACCCTGGCCGCCTGAGTGCGTTGACGAGTGCAGCAGTCATCGGGGGCTGCGCTCTGTCCATTTTCCAGGAAAACCCCGCACCCCTCGTTTTCGCGGCAGCATGGCGGCCCCGCCCCCAATTTCTTCCATGGAGAAACGACCCATGTCCGCCCTAGACCCTGACAGCCTGCCGGCCATCTTGAAAGAGGTGCGCACGAAGCATCTGTTCACGATGCGGCTCGACGTACGCCCCCTGCAACTGGTCGGCGCAACGCCGGGCGTCACGCGCCGCATCGGCGTGGTTCCGGGCGGCGAGTTCCACGGCGAGCGCCTGTCCGGCACCATCCTGGATGGCGGCAGCGACTGGCAGGCGGTGCGCGGCGACGGCAGCATCGCGCTCGACGTGCGCCTGGTCCTCAAGACCGACGGCGGCGCGATGATCGGCATGGTCTACCGCGGCATGCGCCACGGACCGGCGGACGTGCTCCAGCGCATCGACCAAGGTGAAGTGGTCGATCCGGCGAGCTACTATTTCCGCATCAGCTCCGTGTTTGAAACGGCGGCGGCCGAATACGACTGGCTCAACCGCATCGTCGCGGTCGGCATCGGTCAGCGCCAAGCCGGCGGACCGGTTTACAACCTGTTCGAGTTGCTCTAGCGAGCAGCAGCCCGGCCGGGCCTTCGAGCAAGTTCCTTACTTGGCGCTGGCCGCGATGACCGGTGGCTTCCACGTGCCGCTGCCGGCCGGCAGCACCTAAGGCGGTGTCTGCTTCGGCCAGTACAGGCGCATCACCATGTAGATGGTGCCGTCGGGCGTCGGCAGCCAGTTCGATACCTTCGCCTTGCCCGGCTCCTGGCTCTCCAGGTTGAGCGTGATCGAGCAGGCCGTCCTACACGGGTAAATCCCGATCTCAA
>DASXKG010000020.1:0-3051 GCA_036496965.1 Variovorax sp. | reverse complement strand
GCTCCGCGCCCTGCGCCACCGCCCACGACCCGGCCACGCCGGTGGTCCATTGCATGAGCGAGACGCCGAGGAACATCGCCATGTTGAGCAGCGCTATCGCGCGTCCGGTCATTTCTGCCGGGTAGGCGTTCTTCGTGTACGCGTACTGCAGCACGTTGTAGCCGGAGAGGAGCCCATAGACGATCGGCAGGCCGATGTCCACCATGCGCGAACGCGTGAGCGCCATCGCGCCGAACATCAGGGCACCGGCGAGCGCACAGCCCATCATCCAGCGCCCGCGCCGGGCGCCGCCCGGGTCCAGGCGCCCGAACAGCATCGGGCTGACGATGCCGGCGACCGTCATGACCAGCGCCACGTTGCCGCTGGCGATCAGCGACAGGCCATGCCGGTCGTGCAGCACCGGCCCCAGCCACAGTCCGCGCAGCGTGATGAACGCCGCATAGGACACGCACGCAAAGCACAGCAGCCCCAGCGTGTGGGGCATCGCGAACAGCGGCAGCAGTTCCCGCACGGCCTTGCGCAGCGACTGGCGTTCGGCAGGCGCGGCTTGCGGGCCCGCCTGATCCGTCGCACGCGCGGGTTCGCGCACGCGCCAGAAGATGACCAGCCACGAGAGCACGGCGAATGCGGCCAGGGCCACGTAGCCGGCTCGCCACGAGGCAGCTTCGATCAGCAGGGCCAGTGGCGTGCCCGTGAACAGGATGCCCAGGCCGGCCAGGCTCATCACCAGCCCCGACATGGCGGTGAAGCGCGAGGCATCGAAGTGCCGCGCGATGAACACCGTGCATGCCAGGAACGCCGGCGCGCAGCCGACGCCGATCAGCGCCTGCCCCAGCAGCAGCGCGTGGAAGCTCGGTGCCATCGCGCACAGCGCGGCGCCTGCGATGGCCAGCGGAAAGGCGCTCAGCACCGTGCGACGCACGCCGAACATGTCGATCGACACGCCCATCGCCAGCTGCATCACGCCGAAGGCGAAGTGAAAGGTGCCCGCCCACATCCCGAGTTCCTGGGGCGTCAGCCCGAAGTTGCTGGTCAGCGGCGTGGCCATCATCGCGCCGACCGTGCGGAAGGCCTGGCTCAGGGCGAAGGCAGTGGCCAGGGCGACCAGCATCGCGGTCCTGGAGGCGGCCCAGCGGGAAAAGCGAGAATTCGGTCCGGGGATGCCGGTGCGCTCCGCAGGCGTCGATGCCGCGTTCGTGTTCATGGGGGGCGAGAGGCCTGGAAGGATGAGGCGGCCTGAATCCTAAATGATCGTCGAGCGGCCGCGGTCGCGGCGGCGACGCCTGGCGCGTTCAGCCTTCGGCTGCCTCAAGCCCCCAGGGCCAACGCCCGGGCCTGCGCGGATCAAGCCGGCGACATACCCTGGAACCCCAGTCGCCAAGGGGACGGCGCCCGCGCCCGTTCGACGGGCGCGAGTGCCAGGTCGCGCCCCGTGAAGTGCACGCAGGAAGGCTCCATCGCCGCCACCAGTGCCCGCCGATGGTCGTCGGTGCGGAAATGCTGCCCGGGTTCCAGCACGATGTCGCGCGGGTCATGGTCGAGCGTGATCCACAGCGCGCCGCTGCGGCACTCGATGTCCACGTCGTGGGCGTCGCGGAGCGTGAAGACGGCCTCGTTCGGCAGGCTGAGGCTCAGATGTTGCGGCCGGGTGGTGGTCATGGAGGGCTCCTTGGCATTCTTCCTGGGAATGAATATAGTGGCCTTGTCCGTCTATGTCATACGGTGATTTGGAACTCGTTGCATGCGCCCAGAGAATGTGAAAGTACCGCGGGCGGCGCCCGACCTGCCGCCGCTGGAGCTGTTGCGCAGCTTCGAGGCGGCAGCCCGCACGCTCAGCTTCACCCAGGCGGCGGCGGAGCTGTTCCTGACCCAGTCGGCGGTGAGCCGGCAGATGCAGCAGCTGGAGGCCGGCCTGGGCGTGCCGCTGTTCGAGCGCCGCCATCGCGCGCTGCTGCTGACCGAGGGCGGCCAGGTGCTGCAACGCGCGGTGGTGGACAGCCTGGAGCGGTTGCGCGATGCCACCGCACGGCTGCGCAGCGCGCCGGCGCCGCGCCAGGTGGCGATCACCAGCACGCCGGGTTTCGCCTCCTTCTGGCTCATCCCGCGGCTGGCGCGCTTCACCGCCGACCATCCGGCGGTCGACGTGCGCGTCTCGGCCACGCTGGAGGTGCTCGACCTGGAACGCAACCGGCTCGACCTGGCGGTGCGCTTCGTGCCGATCGCGCGCGGCATCGGCGCGGCCCTGTTCGAAGAATCGCTGATGCCGCTGTGCGCGCCGCAGATTGCCGGGCGCCTGCATGCGCCGGCCGACCTGCTGGACCAGACGCTGCTCACCGTCGACGAGCCGGATCACAGCGCCGCCCCCACGGCCGACTGGGAGCCCTGGCTCCAGGTGATGGGCTTGACCGACCTGCGGATGAAGAACACGCTGCGCTTCACCCAGTATCCGGATGCGGTGGCGGCCGCGGTGGCCGGGCAGGGCGTGGTGATCGGGCGTCTGCCGCTGGTGAGCGCGTTGGTGCGCAGCGGCCAGCTGGTGAGCCCCTTCGGCGCCGGCGCCGCCTCCCAGCGCGGCTATTTCATCGAGAGTGCGCGCCGTGCGGCCCACAATGCCGACGCGCAGGATTTCATGCGCTGGCTGCGCGCCGAGGCCGAGAGTGCGCGCCAGGTCTGAGCCACGCATTACAGTCGAGCCCCTTGCCCGCAGACAATAGATCCCATGAACCCGACGACCGACGCCGCGCCCGCCCGGAGCCCGGCCCCGAAGACTGCCGCCAAGAGAGCCCGCCGACCCGAGGCCGCCAAGGCGAATGCCAATGCGCCGCAGCGTACGCGCAAGGTGCATCCCGCGCTGCAGCGCCTGTTCGAGCTCTATCCCAAGATGTTCGGGCCGCGCTTCCTGCCGCTCAAGCTGGGCGTCTATCAGGAGCTGCTGGCGCTGCATCCGGACGAATTCAAGAAGGAAACCCTCAAGGTCGCGCTCGGCCTGCATGCCCGCTCGACGCGCTATCTGGAGGCCGTGGCGGCCGGCGAGAAGCGCCATGACCTGCA
>DASXKG010000019.1:0-12811 GCA_036496965.1 Variovorax sp. | reverse complement strand
GAGCGCCCGACGAGACGCACCAGCGCATAGGGCGCGTCCCAGAACGGATCGATGAGCGGCAATGCCACCAACTCGCCGCGCTCCATCAGGCGGCGCGCCGTCTGCAGGATTCCGAGAAAGACCGCGTCGCTCTCCAGCGTGGCCTCGAGCAGGCTGCTGACGTCCTCGCACTGGAGCCGGATCATTTCCCCGGGATGGGCGGCCGGCCCGTAGGTGCTCACCAGCATCCGGGCCAGTTCGTCGCTCATCGCCGTGCTGGCAATGGGATAGTCCAGCAGATCGGCGAAGCGCAGCGGCTTGCCGCGCCGCGCGAGCGGATGGCCGGCGCGGCACATCGCACCGGTGCGCATGGCCGCGACGGGTTCGATGTGCAGGTCCGGGGTGGCCAGCACGGAACGCGGATCGAGCACCAGCGCATCGAGCTTGCGGTCGCGCAGCGCCACCACCTGTTCCTTGAGCGGTGCGCGCGAAATGTCCAGGTACAGGTTGGGAAAACTGTTCGCCACCTCGGCCAGCAGCGGGCCGGCGACCAGGGCGCCCGGCGTCGAGCCGATGCCGAGCCGAAAGCGGCCGGTGGCGCCCTGCCCATGGGTGGCCACGCAGCGTGCCAGTTCCTCGGTGTCGAAGACCACGTGCCGCGCATGCTCCAGCACCGATTGCCCGACCGCCGTCAGTTCGCAGCGCTTGCCGATCCGGTCGATCAGCGCCACGCCCAAACCCTGTTCCAGCACCGAGATGCTGCGGCTGAAGGCCGGTTGCGACAGATGGCATTGCGCCGCCGCGCGGGTGAAGGAACCGGTGTCGGCCAGCGCGATGAAATGGTGGAATTGCCGGACGGTGCCGGCCAGGTTCATGCGCATAGCAAATGATTTCGAATCAGATAATGCATTGGACGACGATTCTGCATATTTCTAGGATGGAAGACGCTAGCGCGAACCCTGACCCCACCGGCTGCATGCAAGCACCGCACCACCCTGAACTGGAACCCTTCATGTCCGCACTCCTGTCCACCCTGTGCCCCGAGCCTGAGGAATTCATCGCCCTGCGCCGCGAGGTCCACAGCAACCCCGAGCTGAGCTTCAAGGAGCACCGCACCAGCGACCTCGTCGCCGAACGCCTGGCCCAATGGGGCTACCAGGTCGAGCGCGGCCTGGGCGGCACCGGCGTGGTCGGGCAGATCCGGCGCGGCACCGGAAAGCGCCACATCGGCATCCGCGCCGACATGGACGCCCTGCCCATCCACGAGGAAAGCGGCTACGCCTGGGTCAGCAAGATCAAGGGCGTGATGCACGCCTGCGGCCATGACGGCCACACCGCCATGCTGCTGGCCGCGGCCAAGTCGCTGGCCCAGGACGCCAGCCTGGACGG
This sequence comes from Variovorax sp., assembly GCA_036496965.1. Taxonomy (GTDB): domain Bacteria; phylum Pseudomonadota; class Gammaproteobacteria; order Burkholderiales; family Burkholderiaceae_C; genus Variovorax. The sequence goes on along the minus strand of DASXKG010000019.1, from coordinate 11,443 downwards.
CACTGTGTCGCTGGTGTTCCAGCCGGCCGAGGAATACGGCACCGCCCAGAGCGGCGCCGTGCGCATGATGGAAGACGGCCTGTTCGAGAAGTACCCGGTCGATGCGATTTTCGCCATGCACAATGCGCCCGGCGTGCCGCAGGGGGTGCTGGGCTTTCGCCACGGCCCGGCCCTGGCTTCGTCCGACAAGGCACTGATCCGCGTCAAGGGGCGCGGCGGCCATGCGGCCATGCCGCAGCACACGGCCGATCCGGTGGTGGCCGCGTCCAGCATCGTGATGGCGCTGCAGACCGCGGTGTCGCGCAACGTCGATCCGCTGCTGCCGGCGGTGGTGACCGTCGGGTCGATCCACGGCGGCGATGCCTTCAACGTCATTCCCCAGGAAGTGACGCTGAAGCTGAGCATCCGCGCGCTCGAACCCGCGGTGCGCGACCTGCTGGAAGAGCGCGTGCGGACCATCGTCTCGCACCAGGCCATGTGCTATGGCATGGAGGCCGAGATCGAATACGAACGCGGCTACGCGGCGCTGGTCAACACCCGGGAAGAAACCGATTTCGCCCGCCAGGTCGGCCTGGAGCTGCTCGGCCCGGAGCGCGTGATGCTCGATTTCCCCCCGGTCACGGGCAGCGAGGACTTCGCCTTCATGCTGGAGAAGAAGCCCGGCTGCTACCTGATGATCGGCAACGGCGCGGCGGGCACGCCGGGCGCCTGCTCGGTGCACAACCCGAAGTTCGACTTCAACGACGACAACATCGCCGTCGGCGGCGCCTTCTGGACCTTGCTGGCCAAGCGCTTCCTCGCCGCCTCAGCCTGACAGCGGCCCGGCGTCGACCCGCCTGAAGCCCCTCTTCCGCATTCACGAAGCAGCACGGGAGCGCCCCGTGGCATCCTTGGCAGGCGATACCGCATGCAAACTCCCGGAGTGCTTCGATGGTTGAAGGAAAAGTCGTTCTGGTCACCGGTGCCGGCGGCGGCATCGGCCGCGACATCGCTCTGGCCATGGCGCGCCACGGCGCGCGGGTGGTGGTCAATGACATCGGCGCGGCGGTCGACGGCGCCGGCCACAATGCCGGCCCCGCGCAGCAGGTGGTCGAAGAGATCCATGCCCTGGGCGGCGAGGCGGTACCCAACAGCGACAGCGTGGCCGATGCAGCGAGCGCTGCGCGAATGGTCCAGTGCGCGGTCGAGAACTTCGGACGCATCGACGCCGTGGTCAACAACGCCGGCATCCTGCGCGACCGCTTCTTCCACAAGATGTCCGTCGACGAATGGGATGCGGTGATCAAGGTGCACCTGTACGGCTGCTACTTCGTCAGCCGCGCGGCCGCGCCTTTCTTCAAGGAACAGGGCTCGGGCGCCTTCGTGCACATGACCTCGACCTCCGGGCTGATCGGCAACTTCGGCCAGGCCAACTACGCGGCGGCCAAGCTGGGCATCACGGCGCTGTCGAAATCGATCGCGCTCGACATGCTGAAGTTCAAGGTGCGCTCCAACTGCATCGCGCCGTTTGCCTGGAGCCGCATGATCGGCGCGAATCCGACCGACACCGAGGAACAGCGCGCGCGGGTGGCCAAGATCCAGCAGATGACGCCGGCCAAGATCGCGCCGCTGGCGGTCTACCTCGCCAGCGATGCCGCGGCCGAGGTCAACGGCCAGATCTTCTCGGTGCGCAACAACGAGATCTCGCTGATCAGCCAGCCGCGGCCGCTGCGCTCGGTGCACCGCGCCGAGGGCTGGACGCCGCAGAGCATCGCCGAGCATGCGATGCCCGCCATGCGCGCCAGCTTCTACCCGCTCGACCGCTCGGCCGACGTGTTCAGCTGGGACCCCATCTAGGCGGCCGGGAATTGGCAGGACAATCTGCCTTTTTGATCCCGCCCCGCCGGCTCGGCGCGTTCCCCGCGTGAACTTGCACTTCGACATCTTCGATCTCAAGCTGTTCGCCTATGTCGCAGAGGCGCGCAGCCTCACGCGCGGCGCCGACCGCGCCTGCATCTCGCTGGCGGCCGCCTCCACCCGCATCAAGCAGATGGAGGAAGCCATCGGCGGCAAGCTGCTGCACCGCACCGCACAGGGCGTGAACATGACAGCCGCCGGCGAAGCCCTGCTCTACCACGCCAAGCGGGTGATGCAGCAGATGGAGCACCTGCGCATCGACATGCAGGACTTCGGCAAGGGCATCAAGGGGCATGTGCGCGTGTTTGCCAACACCACCTCCATCACCGAATACTTGCCCGAGAAGCTGGCCGGATTCCTGACCCGGCATCCCGCGGTGCAGGTCGACCTGCGCGAGTACCTGAGCGAGGAAATCCTGCGCTCGGTGGCCGACGGCGGTGCCGACATCGGCATCCTGGCGGGCGACGTCCACACCGGCGATTTCGACGCCCGCCCCTTCGGGCGCAATCAGCTGGTCCTGGTGGTGCCGACCCGGCATCGATTCGCCGACTCGGGTGCGATGTCCTTCGTCGACACGCTCGAGGAGCAGCATGTGGGGCTGCAGCACGGCAGCGCGATCTATCGCTTTCTGTTGCGCAAGGCCGAACTCGCGGGCCGCGGCTACAGCCCACGGATCCAGGTCGGCAGCTTCGAGGCGATCTGCCTCATGATCGAGGCCGGGGTCGGCATCGGCGTGCTGCCGGCCTCCTCCGCGCGCCGCCTGTCGAAGGCGCTGCGCATCCGGACGGTGGCGCTCACCGATGCCTGGGCCGAACGCGAACTCAAGATCATCGCGCGCAGCCGCGAGCAACTGCCGGCCTCGGCGCGCGAATTGTTCGACTACCTGGCCCAGCCGGCCGAGGCGGCGTAGCAGCGCGCGATGCCGGCCGACCTGAAGTCGCTGCGCCTGTTCGTGGCCATCGCCGAGCATGGCAGCATCAGCGAGGGTTCCAAGCGCTGCCACATCGCGCTGGCCGCCGCCAGCAAGCGCATTTCCGACCTCGAGGCGCGGGCCCGACTGCCGCTCCTGGTGCGTCATGCGCGCGGGGTGACGCTGACCTCGGCCGGCCACGGCCTGCTGCTGCATGCACGCACCGTGCTGGCGGCCATGGACCGCCTGAGCGCCGAGCTCGACGATTTCCAGAACGGCGTCGCCGGCGTGGTCAGCATCACCGCCAATGCGTCCGCCATCGCCCAGTTCCTGCCCACCCAGATCGGCTCTTTCCTGCGCCTGCATCCGGTACTGAAGATCGACCTGCAGGAGCGCGCCAGCACCGAGGTGGTCAAGGCCGTGCTGGGCGGCCTGGCCGACATCGGCGTGATCGAGGGCAACACCCCGGCCGAAGGACTCGAGTGCCTGCCCTACCGCAACGACGAACTGGCCGTGGTGGTGGCGCGCGACCATCCGCTGGCGCGCCGCAAGCGCATCGGCGTGCAGGAGCTGCTGCGCCAGGAACATATCGTGGTCCGCGAAGGCACGGCGCTGCACCGCCTGCTGCTGGCCGCGGCCCAGGAGGCGCAGCTGCCGCTCAAGGTGCGCATGCAGGTGGGCAGTTTCGACATGGTTTGCCGGATGGCGGAGCAGGGCATCGGGATCGGCGTGCTGCCCTATGCCGCAATCCTGCCGCAGCTGCAGGTTCTGCGGCTGCGCTGCCTGCGGCTGGATGCGCCATGGGCTCTGCGCCGGCACCTGCTGTGCGTGCGGCGGGAACACAGTCTCACCGTGGCGGCACGCTCGGTGCTGGACCACCTGCGCCTGCCGGACTGAGTCGCCCCGCCGGAGCGAGCCTTCGCGGAATGCGAAAGCTCTGCCCGCCAGATACGAATTGTTCTTCGTCGCCCGGGCGTCAAGAATCGACCTGCCGAACCGGCCACCCAGGCCGGAGGCGCAGCAATGCCAAGGAGCCATTCTTGAAGATCGTCCGCGTCAGCGCCACGCCGCTGAACATCCCCGTCACCGTCGACGTCCTCGGGCTCGACAAGAAGACCTCGCTGTCGCTGTGCCTGACCGAGGTCGAGTCCGACACCGGCCTCGTCGGCCACGGCATGACCGCCATCACCGAAGAGGAAGTCATCGCCACCGCGGTGCGCGAAGTGGCCGGCCCGGCGCTGCTCGGCGAAGACCCGATGGCCACCGAGCGGCTCTGGGAGAAGCTCTACTGGCTGCTGTCGCCGCGCGGCCAGACCGGCTACGCCAGCCACGCCATCGCCGCCCTGGACATCGCGCTGTGGGACCTCAAGGCCCGTGCGCTCGGCCAGCCCCTGTGGCGCCTGCTGGGCGGCGCGCGCTCGCGGGTGCCGGTCTACGCGACCTTCGGTTTCGGCTTCTTCGAGCGCGACCAGCTCGCTGCCGCGGCCCGGCTCTGGGTCGCGCAGGGCTTCGAGCGGCTGAAGATGACGGTGGGCAACCACGCGCTGGCGCGGCGCGACGAGCCGCGCCCGATCGACGAGGTGATCGCGGAGGACGTGCGCCGGGTCGCCGCGGTGCGCGAGGCCGTCGGCCCCGAGGTGAAACTCTACGTGGACGCCAACTGCGGCCTCGACCTGTTCCATGCCACCGAGCTCGCGCGCCGCATCGAGCCCTACGGCATCAGCTTCTTCGAGGAGCCGCTGACGCAGAACGACGTGCGCCAGATGGCCCAGCTGCGCCAGCGCACGACGATTCCGCTGGCGGCCGGCCAGAACGAGGGCCTGGCCTTCCGCTTTCGCGACCTGCTGGTGAACCAGGCCGCCGACGTGCTGCAACCCAACGTGACGATCTCCGGCGGCTACACCCAGTGCCTGAAGATCGCCGGCATGGCGCAGGCCTTCAACGTGCCGATCGACAACGGCGGGGCCTGGCCCTTCCACAACATGCACCTGCATGCCGGCGTCGCCAACGGCGGGCTGGTCGAATACCACTACGTGGCGGTGAAGATGCTGGAGCAGGTCTTCGACGGCCTGCCGGTGCCCGAAAAGGGCTGGCTGACGCTGCCCGACACGCCGGGACTCGGCTTCGCGCCGAATGCCGAACGCGTGCGCGAGCTGGCGAAGCTGCCCACCTCGCGCGGCAAGGGCAAGGCATGAAGGCGCAACGCCGGCAGGCCCTGCGTGCCCTGGTCGCCACGGCGGCCTGTGCGATCGCGGCGCTCTCGGGCCCGACCCCGGCCTGGGCGCAGAAATTTCCCGACAAGCAGATCCGGCTGGTGGTCGGCTATTCGGCAGGCGGCGGCGTCGACATCGTCGCGCGCCTGCTCGCCCAGCGGCTGTCCGCCGTGCTGGGCCAGCAGGTGCTGGTCGACAACCGCACCGGCGCCACCAGCCTGATCGCGGCCGACGTGGTCGCCAAGGCGCCGCCGGACGGCTACACGCTGATGATGGCGGACAGCGCGCTCCTGATCGCCAAGCTGCTGCAGCCGAAGATCGCGCTCGATCCGCTGACCAGTTTCAAGCCGGTGGCCGGCGCCTTCCAGTCGCCGCTGATGATCATCGCCGGCAACGATTTCCCGGCCCACACGCCAGCCCAGCTGATCGCGCTGCTCAAGAGCCATCCGGGCCAGTATTCGTTCGCGACCTCGGGTGTCGGCACCGTGCACCACCTGGGCTTCGAGATGCTCAAGCAGCAAACCGGCGCCTATGTGGTGCACGTGCCCTACCGGGGCGCGGCGCAGATCGTTCCGGACGTGATCGGCGGCCAGATCCCGATCGGCGTCGTCAGCGCCACGGCCGGCATGCAGCAGGCCAAGGCCGGCAAGCTGCAGGCCCTGGCGATGATGAACAAGGCCCCGCTGGAGGGCGCGGAGAAGGTGCCGCCGCTGGCCGACGCCCTGCCCGGCTTCGACGTCGCGCCGCGCATCTTCGCGCTGGCCCCTGCCGGAACGCCCGATGTGATCGTGGAGCAGCTCTCGAGCGCGATCAAGACCGTGCTCGACAACCCCGAGACCGCCACCGCGGCAGCGGCACAGGGAACCTTGCTGGCCTACGCCACGCCAGAGCAACTGGCGCGCCAGATGGCCGACGAAAGCGCCAGCTGGAAGCGCATCATCTCCAAGCAGCACATCAGCGTGGAAGGAAACTGAGATGGCGAAGCCGCCTCCGCATCTGGGCCTGATCGTGCCACCCGCCGCCGGCGCGGTGCCGGTGGACGGTGCGTTGCTGTACGGCGATCGCTTCCGCTTCAGCGCCCGCGGGCTGGGCCTGGCCGAGATCTCGACGCGCGGCTACACCGAAGTCATCGACGCCGTGGTCGGCAAGGCCGTCGAACTGGCGGCCGACGGGGTGGAGGCGATTTCGCTGATGGGTACCTCGCTGAGTTTCTTCCGCGGCGCCGGCTTCAACCGCGCCTTGCAGGAAGAGATGACCCGTGCCACGAACCTGCCCTGCAGCACGATGAGCAACGCCATCGTCGACGGGTTGCGCAGCCTCGGCCTGCGCCGCCTCGCCGTGGCCACGGCCTACATCGACGAGGTCAACCTCCAGCTGCGGCGCTACCTGGAAGACAGCGGTTTCGAGCCGCAGCGATTGCAGGGGCTGTCGATCTCGGACGTGCACGCGGTCGGCAAGGTGCCGACGCCAGTGCTGGTAGAGCTCTGCCTGCGCGTCTTCGAAGGCAGTCCGGGCGCCGACGGCATCCTGATTTCCTGCGGCGGGCTGGTCACCCTCGATGCGGTGCGCGAGGTCGAGGCTGCGACCGGCGTGGCGGTGGTGTCGAGCTCGCCGGCGGGCTTCTGGGACCTGGTGCGCTGCGCCGGGCTGGATCCCCGGTCGCCGGGTCACGGGCGGCTGTTCGCCTGATCGCCGGTCGACACGCCGGGCTCGGTTCGGCGGTGCCTGGCCGCTCTCAGTGCGACCGCGTACGCCAAATCGACAGCACGACCCACACGCTGTTCACGAATGCGAGCAGATAGCCAAACGAGCCAAGCACCGTGAAGATCGGAATGCCGAAGACTTGCGGACCGGAGCTGACCGTCATCACGATCGATGAGCCGATGACGACCGAGGCGGTCATGATGCCGATGGTGATGCGGTTGATCGTGCGGTCGAGCTTGCGCACGAAGATGTCGAGCCGCTTCAGATCGAAATCCATTCGCAGGCGACCGCGGCGCGCATCCTTGATCAGCCGCGCAAGGTCGCGTGGCGCGGCTCGCATCAGATCGAGAAACTGGCCGATGCCCGCGCCACCGCGGCGCCCCAATGCCGCCGGCGCGTAGCGCGCGGCGAGCGCGCGTTCGACATAGGGCTTCAGCCGGTCGGCGAGCACAAACCCCGGATCGTATTTTCGTCCGGAGCCTTCCAGTGTGATCAGCGCCTTGAACATCAGCGTGAGGTCGGCTGGCAGCACGATGCCATGCGTTCGCAGCATCGCCGTGATCCGGCCGATCAATTCGCCGATGCGCATGTCCTTGACCGGCAGGTCGCCGTAATCGGCCACGAGTTCGTCGACGTCGGCGGCGAGCCCTTCTTCGTCGACTGCCTCTGCACCGGCCCACTCGAGCAGCACGTCGACCATCGGCTCGCTGTCGCGGCGCGTGATCCCGGCAAGCAAATCCATGATCTGATTGCGGCGCCCAACCGACAGCCTGCCGGTCATGCCGAAGTCGATCATCGCGATGCGATTGCCCGGCAGGTAGATCACGTTGCCGGGGTGCGGATCGGCCTGGAAGAAGCCGTCCTCGAGAATCATCTTGAGCACGTTGTCGACGCCTCGCTCCGCGAGCAACTTGAGATCGAGTCCGGCACGTTCCACCGCGGCCAGGTCGTCGGCGCTGATGCCATCGATGTGCTCCTGCACGTTCATCACTTCGCTGGTCCACTGCGGGAAGACGTGCGGGATCAGGACGTGTGGCTCGTCCCGGAAGTTGCGTTCAAAGCGCTCGATGTTGTGCGCCTCGGTGGCGAGATCCAGCTCGCGCATTGTCGAGCGGCGAAACTCTTCGACGACGTGAACCGGCTGATAGCGGCGAGCCTCGGGCATTTCCTTTTCGACGAACTGCGCGAGATGCGACAGCAGCCGCAGGTCGGCCTCTACCTTGGCCTCGATGCCGGGGCGGCGGACCTTCAACACGACTGCGCGGCCGTCGTGCAATCGGGCGCGATGCACTTGCGCGATGGAGGCAGCGCCCGTCGGCTCCCGTTCGAGATCGACGAAGGCGTCCGTGTGCGGCGTGCCGAGCGACCGCTCGATCACCGACAGGATCTGTTCGAACGGCACCGGCGCCGCATTGCTGCGCAGGCGCGCGAGTTCCGTTGTCCACTTCGGTGGAAGAAGGTCCTCGCGCAGCGAGAGCATCTGCCCCAGCTTGATGAAGGTGGGGCCGAGCTCTTCGAGAGCGAGACGCAGTCGCTGTTGCGGCTCGAGCTGCGTACCGTGCGTGGCTTGGCCCCAATGGAGTATTTCGCCAGCGCGCTCCAGGAGCGAGGCAACGCCGAGCCGCCGCACGAGATCGCCGAGTCCGTGGCGGATGAATACCAGGCTGATCTCGTGGAGGCGCGGCAGGTCCCGCACCGCACTGGCCTCGCGCACGACCTACTTCGCTTTCTTGGTTTCCGACTGCTGACGCAGCGCGTCTGCAAATCCGGCGAGCAGCCCGCTGGTGAGCATCGTCATGTTGGCGCCGTATTGGCGCACGGAGTCGATCCCGGGCACCGAACCCGCGCGATACGAGCCGATGCGATTGGCGAATTCGCTCATCACCTGTGCGAAGCGCACGCTGGCATCGGCGCCGACACGCTGCGCATGCAGCGAGAGATCGACCAGTTCGCGGCGCAGGTTGCCGGTGGTGGCATCGGCAATCCGGTCGGCGACCGCGACGTAGTCCTGCTGCAGTGTCTGCAGGCTCGCGAACGCATTCTTCAGATCGTTGTCGGAAAAATCCTTGCCGCGCGCCACCAGCGCCTGCAGTGCCGCGTGGGTCGCCAGCGATGAAGCTTGCAGCGCCTCGTCAAGGCCGCGGATCGCCTCCGAGAACGCCTCGCGTGCCTGCGCGCCCTCGAGCGGCAGCTTCGCCACGCCGCCGCTCATGGTCCGCACGACTTCCTTGACGCCCTCGATGTCGAGGCGGCCGCCCGCCAGCATCTGCGTGGTCAATTCGCGCACCCGCTCGCGGATCGCCTGTTCGTCGGCCTGCGCTTCAGCCGGCGCGGAGGCGGCGCTCCCCTCCGGATCTGTGGGATCGGTCATTTCGCGCCCTCCTGTGAAACGATGGGGAGTCAGGATAGACCAATTCGTGCTCGTTGATGACAGGCCATCGCACGCGACCCTGAGGGAACGCACGAACGCCCCCTCTCGGTTCAAGTGGTTGATGACACTTCCACTTTGGCGCGTTGATGCCGATACGGGTGGGGCGACCATCCCATTGGTTCCGAGGGGGTTCAACTTCTGCAACGGGCCAGTAGCGGCGTCGAGCGGCCGCTATCCGGCACTACAGGTTCTTGAGGGCGTTGAACTCGTTGGCTGCGTCCTTCGTCACAGGCTGTGCGCATGCGCACCGCTAAGCACCGTCGCACGCGGTTGCAGGCATCAACGCTTTGCGTCATGACTCGAGGCAGGAGCCGTATGCGGTAGTGCCGCACGTACGGATCTGTGCGGGGGACGGAGAGTAATTCCCGTCCCTAGCGCGACCCCGCCGCGAGGCCCGACTCCTCATCCGGGATCAATCCACCCAGTGACATTCCTGGTGGTGGTGGTACCAGTGGCAGACCTGATGGCCATGATGGTGGTGATAGGGTTCGGCCGAGGCGATGCTCGGCGCCAAGGCCCCGAGACCCGCAAGGGCGACGAGGCTGCGCAGGACGATTTGCTTGATGTTCATCTTGGCTCTCCGTGGTTTCGTTATGGGAAGCGCCAACTTAGCCCCGCGCCGGTGCGATGCTTGTCGGCGTGCAGTCCGACGCCATGTCGGCCCGAACCCAGGCCGAGACGCAGAAAAGCCCCTGATTTCTTAACGAAATCGGCGGCTCACTGTCCAATGGTGCGCCGTCGCCGTCTTCGTCCGGCTCGATATCTCGACATAGAGCAGCACATCACGGTCGAAGGCAACTGAGGCCGGCCCGGCTATTTGAGCAGCAGCCCCGGCAGCCAGAGCGACAGGCCCGGCCAGTAGGTGACGAGCGCCAGGAAGCCCAGCATCGCCAGCATCCAGGGCCAGACTGCCACCGTGAGCTCGGTGATGCCCATCCGGGTGATGCCGCTGGCCACGTAGAGGTTCAGGCCCACCGGCGGATGGCACATGCCGACCTCCATATTGACCACCATCATGATGCCGAAATGCACCGGGTCGATGCCCAGCTTCATCGCCACCGGGAACAGGATCGGCGCCAGGATCAGCACGATCGACGAGGGCTCCATGAAGTTGCCCGCCACCAGCAGCACGATGTTGCAGACCAGCAGGAAGCCGATCGGCCCCAGGCCTTGCGCGATCATCCAGTTGCCCAGGTCCTGCGGAATGTTCTCGTTGGTCAGGATGAACGAGAACATGACCGCGTTGGTGATGATGTAGAGCAGCATCGCGCTCATGTTGGCGGAGTTCAGCAGCACCCGGGGCACGTCCGCGAGACCCAGGTCCTTGTAGACGAAGACCGCGACCACGAACGCATACACCGCACTCATTGCGGCCGCCTCTGTGGGCGTGAAGATGCCGGTGTAGATGCCGCCCATCACCACCGCGATCAGGAGCAGGCCCCAGATCGCCTCGCGGAACGCCTTCAGGCGCACCGCCCAGCTCATCTTCGGCAGCCGCGGATAGTCGTTCTTCCAGGCCCGCCACCAGGTCACGGCGCCGAGCAGCATGGCCAGCGCGATGCCCGGCACCACGCCGGCCATGAACAGGGCGCTGATCGAGGTGTTGGTCGCCACCGCATACATCACCATCACGATCGACGGCGGAATCAGGATGCCGAGCGCGCCCGAGGTGGCGATCACGCCGGCGCCGAAGCGCTTGGGGAAACCGGCCGCGACCATCGCCGGCAGCAGGATCGAGCCGATCGCCACCACCGTGGCCGGACTCGAGCCCGAGACCGCGGCGAACAGCGCGCAAGCCAGCACGCCACCCAGGCCCAGGCCGCCATGCCAATGGCCGACCATCGCCGAGGCGAAGTGGATCATCCGCTTGGCCACTCCACCATGGGTCAGGAAATTGCCGGCCAGGATGAAGAACGGGATCGCCATGATCTCGAACTTCTCGATGCCGGTGAACAGCTTCAGGGCCACCGCCTCGAGCGGCACCTCGGTCATCGTGAACAGGAAAGTCAGCACCGTCAGGCCGAGCGCGATCGAGATCGGCATGCCGCTGGCCATCAGCAACAGCAGCAGGGAGAAGATGATCAGGCTGTTCATGGACGCGGCTCCAGGGCCGGCGAGTCGATGTCCTCGATGCCTTCGACATGGCCGTGGTCATGGTGCGGCAGCTCGCCTGTCTTCCAGAACGCCACGGCCACCTGCAGGAAGCGCAGGCACATCAGGAACGAGCCGAGTGGGATCGCCAGGTAGGCGACCCAGCTCGGCAATTCGAGGTCCGGCGTGGTCTGGTCG
>DASXKG010000018.1:0-4153 GCA_036496965.1 Variovorax sp. | reverse complement strand
GGCCGGCCTTGAGCACCACCACCGGCTTGGCGTTGGCCGCCGAGCGCAGCGCGCTCATGAAGCGGCGCGCGTTGGAGATGCCTTCGAGGTAGACCACGATGCTTTGCGTCTGCTCGTCATTGGCCAGGTAGTCCAGCACCTGCGCGATATCGACCGAGGTGTGTGGCCCGAGCGAGACCACGCAGGAGAAGCCGACGCCGTTTTCCGCCGCCCAGTCGAGCATGGAAGCCGTCAGCGCCCCGGATTGCGACACCACCGCCAGCGAGCCGGCCTTGGCGAGCGGGCCGGCCGCGCTGGCATTGAGCTGCAGCTTCGGGCGCTGGAAACCCAGGCTGTTCGGCCCCAGCAGGTGCATGCCCTCGCGCCGCGCGATCCTGGCCAGCGCCTGCGCCGCATCGGCGCCGATCCCGTTCGAGACCAGCAGCGCCGCGCGGCAGTGGATGCGGCCGGCCACCTCGACCGCCGCGGCCAGGTCCGCGGGCGGCAGCGCGATGATGGCCAGGTCGGCGCGCGTCTGTGCCAGTTCGGCCAGCGTGCCGGTGGTCTGGATGTCCAGGAACTGCATCGTGCCGGTGAAGGCCTGGGCCTTCAGCGCCTGCTGCAGCGCGTCGGCCAGCGGCGTCCGCGATGGCGGCTTGGCGTCGGCGTCCCCCGCGAACACGACAACCGATCGCGGCGAGAAGAGCGAGGCGAGATAGTGCTTGTCCATGACGGCAGTCTGCCCGCTAGGAGCGCAGGTCTGCAAGCAGGCATTGCGCCCGGGAGACATCGGTCGACGAAAGGGCCGTTACCTTTTCGATGGCGGGCTTTTCCTCTCCCGACGGGCCGCACTTCCTAGAATAGCCATCCGATTCCCTGGAGCCAGCGATGATCGTCGAACGCATCTGGACCGCCAACGCCTACCGCAACTTCAACTACCTCATCGCCTGCCCCGAGAGCGGCGAGGCACTGGCGATCGATCCGCTGGACCACCAGAAATGCCTCGCCGCCGCCAAGGCCCGCGGCTGGGAGATCACGCAGATCCTGAACACCCACGAGCACCATGACCACACCGGCGGCAATGCGGCGGTGGTGGCCGCCACCGGGGCCAAGGTGATCGCGCACCACAAGGCCGGCGCGCGCATCGCCGGCGTGGACCGGGGCGTGAAGGCCGGCGACATCATCAAGGTCGGCAGGACGGTCGAGCTCGAATGCATGGACACGCCCGGCCACACCATGTGCCACATCTGCCTGCGCTCGCACAGCGAGCAGCCGGCGCTGTTCTCCGGCGACACGCTGTTCAACGCCGGCGCGGGCAACTGCCACAACGGCGGCAATCCCGAGGAGCTCTACGCCACCTTCGTCGACCAGCTGGCCCGGCTGCCGGCCGACACGCGCATCTACCCGGGCCACGACTACATCGAGAACAACCTGCGCTTCACGCTCGCCCGCGAGCCCGACAACGCGGCGGCGCAGGCGCTCCTGCCCGCGGTCACGGGACAGGATCCCGCCCAGGGCAAGGTGACGACGATCGCCGAGGAACAGCAGATCAACACCTTCCTGCGCCTGACCAGTCCGAGCGTCGTCGCCAACCTGCGCAAGAGCTTTCCGGAGCTGCCGGAAAAGCCCGATGCGAAGACGGTCTTCGTCAAGCTGCGCGAGTTGCGCAATACCTGGTAGAACGCTGCCCGAACAAGGAGGCCACCCCATGCCCTACCGCAGCCTGAACGTGGACGAGGCGCTCTATCGCTACCTGATGGATCAGTCGCTGCGCGAGCATCCGGCGCAGGTGGCGCTGCGCGCGGCCACGGCCTCGCACCCCCACGCCGGCATGCAGATCGGGCCCGACCAGGGCCAGTTCATGGCGCTGCTGGTCAAGCTCATCGGCGCACGGCGGACCCTCGAGGTCGGGGTGTTCACCGGCTACAGCGCGTTGACCGTCGCGCTGGCGCTGCCCGATGACGGCCGGCTGCTGGCCTGCGACATCAGCGACGAGTACACGCGCGTCGGCCGCCCCTACTGGGAGCAGGCCGGCGTGGCCCACAAGATCGAGCTGCGCCTGGCGCCGGCGCGCGAGACGCTCGATGCCCAACTGGCGTCCGGCGCCGCCGGCCAATACGACTTCGCCTTCATCGATGCCGACAAGAGCGGCTACGACGCCTACTACGAGCGTTGCCTGCTGCTGCTGCGCCAGGGCGGGCTGGTCGCCATCGACAACACGCTGTGGGGCGGCAGCGTGGCGCGGCCGTCGCAGGATGCCGATACGGTGGCGCTGCAGCGGCTCAATACCAAGCTGCGCGACGACCCGCGCATCGACCTGTCGCTGCTGCCGATCGGCGACGGGCTGACGCTGGCGAGAAAGCGCTGAGCGCAGGCTTCAGCTCGCCGGGTTGCCGAAGACGACCCGGGCCGTGGCGGCCGCCTCTTTCCAGATGCGCGAGCGTTCCCCGGCATAGGCCGGATCCTTCGCCACCGCGATCACCAGGATGTGCAGGTCGACGCCGGTGAAGTGGGCCCGCAGCAGCACCGTCCTGGCGAGCGTCGGCAAGATGCCCCGGGCGGCCACGCCTTCGGAGCTCACCAGCGCCACGTCCATCGTCGGCGCTCTCACATAGTCGTCGACGGAAGTCAGGTCCACCTTGAGGCGCTGGCCGATCTTGAAGGGGTGGTTCTCGGCGGCCCGGACTTCCATGGACATCGCGACCGGCGCCCGCGGCGGGCGCAGCAGTTCTTTCTTCAGGCGCGCCGCCTCGCCTGGCAGTCCGGCATCGAGCGCCTCGTCGGCCTGGGTGTGCGTCGTGAGGGTGACGATGAGACCCTCCACGCTTTGCACCTTGAACCAGACGGACAGGCCCTGTGCCAGCGTCTGGCCGATGGCAGGATTGTCGGTCTTGGCCAGGATGCCCACCTTGCCGCGGCCTCCGACGGTGCCCGGCCGGTAGACATGAATCCAGTCATAGCCGGGCCGGGTCCAGAGCTTCAGGATGTCGCCCACCGCGCAGCTGCGCAGTTCGGCCTCGTCGACTTCTGCGAAGTGGATGGTCGGGGGTGGGGTCATGGCTTGGCGGCGGGCGGCTGTTCTGGCGCGGTCTGATGCACTCTACACTGCCGTCAGGAACCGTCATTCAATCCAAATCAGGAGCCCTCTCACAATGAAAAGCCTGCTTCGCACCCTCGCTCTCGTCCTGGCAGGCCTCGTGTCGGCGGGCCTCGGCACTGCCGCGCTGGCCGCCGATGCCTTTCCGTCGAAGCCCCTGAAGGTGCTGGTGGGCTACACCGCCGGCGGCGCCGTGGATTCCATCGCGCGCTCCGTCGGCCAGCAGATGTCGGTTGTCCTCGGCCAGCCGGTGATTGTCGAGAACAAGCCCGGCGCGGGCACCAACATCGCCGTCAAGTCGCTGATCTCGAGCCCGCCGGATGGCTACACCCTGCTGCTGGCGGCGAATGCACTGGCGGTGAACCCGTCGCTGTTCCAGCCGGCGCCCTATGACCTCGATCGCGATGTCAAGCCGGTGGCGCTGGTCGGGCGCGTGCCGGTGGTGTTCGCGGTGCGCACCGAATCTCCCTTCCACAGCCTGGCGGACATGGTGGCCGCGGCCAAGGCCAAGCCCGACGGCGTGACCGTGGCCACGCCTGGCAACGGGTCGACGCCGCATCTGGCCATGGAGCTGTTCCAGCACACCGCCGGCCTGAAGCTGCGCCACGTGCCCTACAAGGGTGGCGCCCAGGCCATCGTCGATGTGATGGGCGGCAGCGTGGACGTCGTCGCGGTCAACGCACTGGAAGTCTTGCCGCTGGCCAAGGGCGGCAAGCTGCGCGTGCTGGCGGTGATGAGCAGCGAACCCGCGCCCGTGCTCCCCGGCGTGCCAACTGTCGCCGCCTCCGGCTACCCGGGCTTCGAGGCGAGCGTCTGGTATGGCTTCGTGGTGCCGGCCGCGACGCCGGCCCCCGTGGTGCAGACCCTGTACCAGGCCGTGCAGAAGGCGCTGGAGTCGCCCAAGGTCAAGGACCAACTCGCTGCCGCGGGCGGGGTGCCGATGCCGGGAACGACCGAACAGTTCGCCAAGCTGCTCAAGGACGATGCGGCCCGCTACGGCAAGCTCATTCGCGACGCTGGCATCAAGCTCGACTGAACGAAGGCAACGAGCGGCAGGATGCGCAATGAAGAGCCAGT
>DASXKG010000017.1:0-4800 GCA_036496965.1 Variovorax sp. | reverse complement strand
GTAGACGTAGAAGTCGAACCACTCGACCAGATTGCCCGAAGAGGCGGCCATGATCGCGAAGATGCGGTGTCGCTTCTCGGCGCTGGTGTAGGGCAGGGGCGTGCTTGCGGCAGCGCCGTCCAGGGAGCCGGCAGCGGAAGTCATGGTGCTCATGGCGGTGTCCCGATGGTTCTGGGGGGCGAGCCTATGTTGCCCCGCTCCCGAAGTCCAGGCTGTCAGCGTGGGCCGCGACCTGCGCGCACGCGGCCCTGGGCTCAGAAGGTCCCGGGCAGCAAGATGCTCGAATCGACTTCGTCGATCTGCTTGCGGCCGCAGAAAGCCATGGTCAGGTCGAGCTCGCGCTGGATGATCTGCAATGCGCGCGTGACGCCGGCCTCGCCGTAGGCGCCCAGGGCATAGAGGAAGCTGCGGCCGATCAAGGTACCGCGGGCACCGAGCGCTCGGGCCTTCAGCACGTCCTGGCCGCTGCGCACGCCGCCGTCCATCCAGACCTCGATCTCGGTGCCCACCGCCTCGGCGATGGCCGGTAGCGCGGCGATCGACGAAGGTGCGCCGTCGAGCTGGCGACCGCCATGGTTGGAGACAATGAGCGCATCGGCGCCGCTCGATGCGGCCAGGCGTGCGTCCTCGACGTCCATCACGCCCTTGAGGACCAGCTTGCCGCCCCAGAGCTTCTTGATCCATTCGACGTCAGCCCAGTTCAAGGTCGGGTCGAACTGTTCGGCGGTCCACGACGACAGCGACGAGAGGTCCTTCACGCCCTTGGCGTGGCCCGCGATGTTGCCGAAGGTGCGCCGCCTGGTGCCCAGCATGCCCATGCACCAGCGCGGCTTGGTCGCCAGATTCATCAGGTTCTTCAGCGTGGGCCTGGGCGGCGCGGTGAGGCCGTTCTTGATGTCCTTGTGGCGCTGCCCGAGGATCTGCAGGTCGAGCGTGAGCTGCAGCGCCGACACGTTGGCCGCGCGCGCCCGCTCGATCAGGCGCTCGATGAAGTCGCGGTCGCGCATCACGTAGAGCTGGAACCAGAAGGGATGGCGGTCGGTGGCTTCGGCGATGTCCTCGAGCGAGCAGATGCTCATGGTCGACAGCGTGAACGGGATGCCGAAGGCCTTCGCCGCGCGCGCACCGAGGATCTCGCCATCGGCATGCTGCATGCCGGTCAGGCCGGTGGGCGCGATCGCCACCGGCATGGCGACCTCCTGGCCGATCATGGTGCTGCGCGTGGAGCGGCCTTCCATGTTGACGGCGACGCGCTGGCGCAACTTGATCTTTTGGAAATCTTCTTCGTTGGCGCGGTAGGTCCCTTCGGTCCAGGCTCCGGAATCCGCGTAGTCGTAGAACATGCGCGGCACGCGGCGTTGGGCGATGACGCGCAGGTCTTCGATGGTCGTGATCTTGGAGAGGTCTGGCACGGTGGAGGGCTCCTGGTAGGTCTGGCGGGCTGCACTGCCTATTATCCGAGAGCCTGTTTTCGTCACCCGGGATGGAGCGGCGGGCGGCAGCAGCCACGGCGGGATCGGCGCAGAATTCGCCTTCCATTTCATCCGACGGGGATTTCCATGCGGTTTCTGGTCGTTGGCGCAGGTGCGCTGGGCGGGTATTTCGGCGGCAGGCTGCTCGAGGCGGGTGCCGATGTCACTTTCTTGTTGCGGCCGCGGCGCGCGGCCCAGCTGGCGCGCACCGGCCTGGTCATCCGCAGCCCGAAGGGCGACTTGCAGCTGCCTGCACCGCCTTCGGTGCAGGCAGACGCGATCCGGGGGCCGTACGACGTGGTGATCGTCGGCTGCAAGGCCTACGACCTGGCCGAAACCATGGACTCCTTCGCGCCCGCGGTCGGTCCGCAGACCGCGATCCTGCCGCTCCTGAACGGCATGCGCCATCTGGACGAGCTGGCGCAGCGCTTCGGGCAGGAGCGCGTGCTGGGCGGGCTGTGCCTGATCTCCGCCTCGCTCGACGGCGACGGCACCGTCCTGCATCACAACGACCTGCATGGATTGACCTACGGCGAACTGGACGGCTCGCCCTCGGCGCGCCTGAAGGCGCTGGAAGCGGCCTTCGGCAAGGCGCTCTTCGATGCGCGCGCCTCCGAGACCATTCGACAGGACATGTGGGAGAAATGGATCTTCATCGCCTCGGCGGCCGGGATGACCTGCCTGATGCGCGCGTCGGTGGGCGACATCGTTCAGGCCGGGGGCGGTGAGATCGCGATCGACATGTTCGACGAATGCGCCGCCATCGCGACGCACAACGGCTTCGCGCCGCGGCCCAGCGCCGTCGAACGCGGCCATGCCATGCTGAGCGCTGCCGGCTCGCCGACGACGGCGTCGATGTTCAAGGATATCGAGCGCGGCGCGCCGATCGAAGCCGATCACATCGTGGGCGATCTGCTGCGCCGTGCCGCGGACGACCCGGCGCAGGCCCTGCGGCTGCGCATCGCCTATGTGCATCTCAAGGCCTACGAGGCCCGGCGGGCGCGGGAGTCGCGCCCGGCCTGAGCGCTCGCTCGAGCCGGCCTCAGCGCTGCACCACGCCGGCGCCGCGCACTTCCAGCCGGACCTGGTCGGCGACCGTGCCGCCGGCATCGACCAGCTCCACCACATGCCGGCCCGGCCACGGCAGCCATTGCGCGCTGCTGCCGCGGGCGAATGGCTTGCCGTCGATGCGCCATCGAAGCCCCGACCCGTCGGCCTCGAAGCGCACGCGCTGGCGGTCCGGCGGAATGTCGGGATCGAGCGCGAGGATGGTGCCGTCCGAAGGCGCGGTGATCCGCGCCGTCGCTGCAGCCGCGTTCGGCGCGAGCGCGAACAGCGGCTGGCTGGTGCCGTCGAGGAACCACTCGGTGCGCGCCGCCTCGAGTTCGTTGCCGAATCGGACCTGCGCCTGCACGACGCCGTCCGGGGGCGCCGGTGCCCGGCCGGGTTCGCCGCGCTGCAGATAGTTCATCAGCTCGGCCCACACCGGCGCCGCGCCGCTGGTGCCGCTGACATCCCACATCGGCGCGCCGCTCGCATTGCCGACCCACACGCCGACGGTGTAGCGCGCCGACCAGCCGACCGCCCAGTTGTCCCGCATGTCCTTGCTGGTGCCGGTCTTCACCGCGCTCCAGAAGCGGGTGCCCAGCACGCTGTCGAAGCCGAAGGTGCGCGCCCGCGCATTGGCGTCGCTCAGGATGTCGCCGACGATGAAGGCGGCCCGCGCATCGATGGCCTGGACGGACGCGGATGCGGGCTGCTGCGCCCCGGCCAGATAGCGTGTCGTCGCGAAGCGCCCGCCGTTCGCCAGCGTCCGATAGGCATTCGTCAGGCCCAGCAGCGACACCTCCGCGCTGCCCAGGGCCAGGCTGTAGCCGTAGTAGTCACCGCTCTGGCCGAGCGCCAGGCCGGCCGCCTTCAGCTGGCGCGCGAAGGCCTCGGGCGAGACCATCACCAGCGTGCGCACGGCCGGCACGTTGAGCGAAGCGGCCAGCGCGGTGCGCACCGACACGTAGCCCTTGAACTGGCGGTCGTAGTTCTGCGGAATGTAGAGGCCGCCCGCGGTGCTGATCTGCGCCGGCGAGTCGTCGAGCAGCGAGGCGGCGGTCAGCCGGCGCTCGGCGATCGCCTCGGCATAGAGGAAGGGCTTGAGCGCGGAGCCGGGCTGGCGCTGTGCCAGCACGCCGTCGACCTCGGCGGCGCGGCTCAAGGAGCCGGATGAGCCGACCCAGGCCAGTACCTCGCCGCTGGCGTTGTCGAGCACGACCAGCGCGCCGTCTTCCACGTGGCGGCCCCGCAGTTCGCGCAGCTGGCGCTGCAGGCTGGCCAGGGCGAAGCGCTGCAGCGGCGCGCGCAGCGTGGTGAGGATGCTGGCGTGAAGCGGCTGCGCCTGAGTCCCCTGCGCGCTGGCGACCGCGCGCCGCGCCAGGTGCGGCGCGATGCCGTCGCTGGCCTCGAAGGCGCGCCGCTGCAAGGCTGCAGCGGCGAACATGCCGAGCGCCTCGCAATCAGGCTTGTCCGCCGGCGCCATGGCTTGCATCAGCTCGCAGGCGCGTTGCGCGACCTGCGCCGGCCTGGCGTTCGGCGCCCGAACCAGCGCCGCGGCCACGGCGGCTTCGCGCAGGTCGAGCCCCTGTGCCGCCTTGCCGAACAGCGTGCGCGACAGGGCATCGATGCCGACGATCTCGCCGCGGAACGGCACCAGGTTCAGGTACGCCTCCAGAATCTGGTCCTTGCGCCAGTCTTGTTCCAGACGCTGCGCCGCCAGCGCCTGCTTCAGTTTCTGCGTCAAGGTGCGGGCGCCGCCCGCGCGCCGCAGCTCGTCATCGAGCAGGGCGGCCAGCTGCATCGTGATCGTCGACGCACCGCGGGTGCGGGTGTTCCAGAGATTGCCCCAGGCGGCGGCGCTCACGGCCTGCCAGTCCACGCCGCCGTGCTCGTAGAAGCGCCGGTCCTCGCCCAGCACCATGGCCGTGCGCAGCGCCGGGGAGACATCGGCCAGCGCGATCCATTCGCCGCGGCGCACGCTGGGGTCGATCCGCACCCGCTGCAGCAGTTCGCCGTTGCGGTCCAGCACCTGCACGTCCGAGGGATGGAAATCGCGCCGCACCTCGTCGAAGCCGGCCAGCGCCCAGGTGGGAGCGGCCAGCAGCAGGCCCAGGCTCAGGAGCGCGAGGAAGAAGCGGGCCATGGCAAGGCGGCTGGATCCTCAGGCCAGCGATTCGATGTGGCTGCAGATCGCACCCGGCGTGGTGAACCAGACCTCGCCGCGGTCGCGCATGCCGGCCAGGTGCGCCAGCGCCCGGCGCAGATGGCGCAGCCGGTAGGG
>DASXKG010000016.1:0-6096 GCA_036496965.1 Variovorax sp. | reverse complement strand
TGGCCAACCGCACGGGCGCGCTCAACGAGATCGAGTATTCCGAATTCGTGGTCAAGGCGCAGGCTTTTGCCGACGCGGTCAACGGCACGCTGGAGTTTCCGGAGATGCTCGACGAAGTCGCGCGGGCGCGCGAGCTCGACCAGTTCGCCAGCACCCACGATGCCCAGCTCGGCTTCGTGCTGCGCGCGCGGCACGCCGCCTGGAGCCCGGGCTACGTGCAGCAGAACGCCGCCCGCCTGGGCTTCGTCGCCGGCCTGATTCCCGGGCGCATGGTGCTGCCTTCGGGCGAGCCGGGCCTGCCGCCGATCCTCGGGGTGGCTTTCGACACCCAGGCCGCGCTGGCCGACGACCCGGCCCAATCGGCGATCCGCGAGCTGACGCTGAGCCTGGACGTGCCGCAGGTCGAACGCACCGAGCACCCCTTCGAGCGCATGCGCGAAGCTGCTGCCGCACTGGCGCGGGAAATGGACGGCGTCGTCACCGACAGCGACGGCCAGCCGCTGCGCGACGACACCATGGACGCGATCGGCGTCGACCTCGAGCAGCTCTACGACACGCTCGATTCGCGCGACCTGGCCGCCGGCTCGCCGCTGGCGCGCCGACTGTTCAGCTAGGCAGCCGACCGCGATGAGCACCCCCGAAGACGCCGCTCGCGCAGCCGCCGCACTGAGCGAGCAGTTGCGCCGCCATGCGCATCTCTACTACGTGCTCGACGCGCCGGAACTGCCGGACGCGGAGTACGACAAGCTGTTCCGGCAGCTGCAGGCCATCGAGGCCGAGCATCCGGCGCTGCGCACGCCCGATTCGCCGACCCAGCGGGTCGGCGGCAAGCCGCTCGAGGGCTTCACCAAGGTGCGCCACAAGGTGCCGATGCTGTCCATCCGCACCGAGACCGATATCACGCCCGCAGGTGCCAGCGCCTTCGACGCCCGCGTGCGCCGCGAACTGGGCCTGGCCGAGGACGCGCCGCCGGTCGAGTATGTCTGCGAGCTGAAGTTCGACGGCCTGGCGCTCAACCTGCGCTACGAGGCCGGCGTGCTGGTGCAGGCGGCCACGCGCGGCGACGGCGAGATCGGCGAAGAGGTCACGCAGAACATCCGCACGGTGCAGCAGATACCGCTGCGGCTGCACGGCGATGCCGCACGGATTCCGCCGGTGGTCGAGGTGCGCGGCGAGGTCTACATGCGGCGCGGCGACTTCGACCAGCTCAATGAACGCCAGCGGGAGAAGATCAGTGCCGGCCAGAAGAACGAGAAGGTCTTCGTCAATCCGCGCAACGCGGCGGCCGGCGCGGTGCGCCAACTCGATCCGGCGATCGCGGCGCAGCGCCCGCTCAGCTTCTTCGCCTATGGCCTGGGCGAGGTCACGGCGCCGGAAGAGGGCGGTCCGGACTGTCCGACCCAGTTCGACTGGCTGCAGCAGTTCAGCGCCTGGGGTTTTCCGGTGGCACAGCAGACGGCCCGGGCGCGCGGTGCGATGGAGCTCATCGCCTTTCACGAGACCATCGGTCGCCTGCGCGATGCGCTGCCCTACGACATCGACGGCGTGGTCTACAAGGTCGACAGCGTGGCCTTGCAGCGCCAGCTCGGCTTCGTCTCGCGCGAACCGCGCTGGGCGGTGGCGCACAAGTACCCGGCGCAGGAGCAGCTGACCGAAGTGCTGGCGATCGAGGTGCAGGTCGGCCGGACCGGCAAGCTGACGCCGGTGGCCAAGCTGGCGCCGGTGTTCGTCGGCGGCGTCACCGTCACCAATGCCACGCTGCACAACGAGGACGAGGCGCGGCGCAAGGACGTGCGCGTCGGCGACACCGTGATCGTGCGCCGGGCCGGCGACGTCATCCCGGAAGTGGTCGGCGTGCTGCCCGAAAGCGCGGCGCGGCCCGATGACCAGCGCGGCCCGGTGTTCACGATGCCGCACAGATGCCCGGTCTGCGGCTCCGACGCCGTGCGCGAAGAGGGCGAGGTCGACTACCGCTGCACCGGGGGCCTGTTCTGCGCCGCCCAGCGCAAGGAAGCCATCCTGCATTTCGCGGCCCGGCGCGCGCTCGACATCGAGGGCCTGGGCGACAAGCTGGTCGAGCAGCTGGTCGACGGCCATCTGATCCGTACCTTGCCCGACCTCTACAAGCTCGGCTTCGCCACCCTGGCCGGCCTGGAGCGGATGGCGGACAAATCGGCGCAGAACATCGTCGCTGCGCTGGAAGCGTCGAAGACGACCACCCTGCCGCGCTTCCTGTTCGGCCTGGGCGTCCGCCATGTCGGCGAAAGCACCGCCAAGGACCTGGCGAAGCATTTCGGCAAGCTCGACGCGATCATGGACGCCAGCGAAGAACAGTTGCTGGAAGTCAACGACGTCGGCCCGGTGGTGGCGGCCAGCCTGCGCACCTTCTTCGACCAGCCGCACAACCGCGAGGTCGTCGAGCAGCTTCGCGCCTGCGGCGTGCATTGGGAAGAGGGCGAGCCGGCCGCGCGTGCGCCGCGGCCGCTGGCAGGAAAGACCTTCGTCATCACCGGCACCCTTCCGACGCTGAGCCGCGACGATGCCAAGGACAGGCTGGAAGCGGCTGGGGCCAAGGTGGCAGGGTCGGTCAGCAAGAAGACCGACTACCTCGTCGCCGGCGCCGAGGCCGGCAGCAAGCTGGACAAGGCGCAGTCGCTCGGCGTCGCGGTGGTCGACGAGGCGCGGCTGCTGGAGATTCTCGAGAAGGGGATTTCCTGAGATTGCGCAGGTGCCGTTCGTCCGACCATCGCCCGGCAGGCCGGATTGCTGTCAACATGGCCTGACCTCGGGGCGTTGAATCCCGAGGGCATCACATCGACAGGAGCGCCCATGAACCGAATACGTCTTCTCGCAGCCGGCATCGCGATCGGCGCGGCGGCGCTGCTGAGCGGCTGCGTGGTGCCTGGACCCTACTACGGCGGCGCATACCCCTATTACGGTAGCGCCTATCCCTACTACTACGGGGGCGCCTACCCCTACTACTACGGCTATCCGGCCGTGTCGACCTCCGTCGTCATCGGCGGGGGCTACTGGCCCGGCTGGTACGGCCACGGCTGGTATGGCCGGCCCGGCACCTTTGGTGGCGCCGGCTTTGGCCATGGCGGCTTCGCCGGGGCCGGCGGTATGGGCGGCGCGCGTTTCCGCTAGGCGATGGCCATTCGAGAAATCCTCAAGATGGGCGACCCCCGGCTGCTGCGCATCGCGCAGCCCGTGGCGGCCTTCGACACCGATGAGCTGCACCTGCTGGTGCGCGACATGTTCGAGACCATGCAGGCCGTCGACGGCGCGGGTCTGGCCGCACCTCAGATCGGCGTCGATCAGCAACTGGTGATCTTCGGCACCGACACCCTCAATCCGCGCTATCCGGACGCACCGATCGTTCCGCGCACCGTCTTGCTGAACCCCCAGATCACGCCGATCGGCGACGAGGAGGAAGAGGGCTGGGAGGGATGCCTTTCGGTGCCCGGCCTGCGCGGCGTGGTGCCGCGATTCGCCCGGATCCGCTACACCGGTTTCGATCCCTGCGGAGACCCGATCGACCGCACGGTGAGCGGCTTCCACGCGCGCGTGGTGCAGCACGAGGTCGACCACCTGCTGGGCAAGCTCTATCCGATGCGGGTGCGCGATTTCTCGCGCTTCGGGTTCACCGAGGTGCTCTTCCCCGGACTGGACGCGGCCGAGGATGACTGAGCCCCACGTCAGTTCATCCGGCCACTGCTGCCACCCACACTGAAGCGCCCCGCGCCCATGAGGGCGACGGCCAGCGCGCCGAAGAGGTAGAGGCCTTCGAGCTCGTGCGCCCAGCCGCCGCTCTTGCCGATCGCCCACAGGTTGTGCATGTGCACCAGCCAGAACGTGAACAGCATGTTGGCGACCACGATCCAGGCCGCGGGCCGCGTGTAGATGCCGGCAATCAGCAGCACCGGCGCCAGGATCTCGCCGACGAAGACCAGGTAGGCCAGGGCGCTCGGAAGCCCGTGCGCCGCCAGCAGGCCCCCGATGGGCCCGACCCCTTCGCTGAGCTTGGCGATGCCATGGAGCAGCAGCAGCACACCCAGCGTCACGCGCAGCACGAGCTTGCCGGTGTCATCGGATCGGATCATCGATTGTCTTTCGTTGGATGCAAAGGTCGTGATTGTGGTCGATCCGCCCGCGCGGCGAACGGCGCGTTCCGCCGCGCGGCCTCAAGCCGCCAGGGCGTCCAGCAGTTCGGTCTCGATCGCCAGTTGCGCCCGCTGACCCTGCAGTTCCGGGCCGCTGATCAGGAAGGTGTCCTCGACCCGCTCGCCGAGCGTGGTGACCTTGGCCAGTTGCAGGTTCAGATGGTGGCGCGCCAGCACGCGGGCCACCGAATACAGCAGGCCCGCGCGGTCGCTCGCCGAGATGTTGAGCAGCCAGCGCTGCGCCTTCTCGTCAGGCAGCAGGCTGATGCGCGGCTTGATCGGAAAGCTGCGCACCCGGCGCGAGACCCGGCCCTTGCCCGGCGCGGGCAGCGCACCGCCATCGCTGAGTGCCTTGGCCAGCCCGGTCTCGACCATGCTGATCAGGTCGCGGTAGTGCTCCGGCACGAAGGTGGTGACGACCTGGAAGGTGTCCAGCGCAAAGCCGTTGCTCGTGGTGTGCACCTTCGCATCCAGGATGCTGAAGGACGCCTGGTCGAAGTAGCCGCAGATGCGCACGAACAGGTCGGGCAGGTCCGGCGTGTAGACCGCGACCTGCAGTCCCTCGCCGACCGGAGACAGCCTGGCGCGCACGATCGGCGGCGAATGCGGGTCGATGGGCACGCCCGGATGCGGCACATGCCGCGAGAGCTGCTTGGCATGCCAGGCGATCTCCGAGGCGTCGTGGCGCATGAAGTAGCCGACGTCCAGGGTTTCCCAGAGCGCCTTGTGCGAATCCATGGGCTCGGCGTGCAGCGCCAGCAGCACCAGCGCCTCGCGCTTGCGCGCCTCGACCTCGGCGCCGGGGTCGGGCATGCGGCCGCCGAGGGCGCGCAGGCTCAGCCGATAGAGGTCCTCGAGCAGCTTGCCCTTCCAGGCATTCCAGACCCGCGGCGAGGTGCCGCGGATGTCCGCGATGGTCAGCAGATAGAGCGCGGTCAGGTAGCGCTCGTTGCCCACCCTGCGGGCGAAGGCGCTGATCACCTCGGGGTCGCTCAGGTCCTGCTTCTGCGCCACCTGGCTCATGACCAGGTGTTCGGCCACCAGGAACTCGATCAGCTTGGCGTCCTCGCGCTGGATCTCGTGCTGCCGGCAGAAGCGCCGCACGTCGCGCGCGCCGAGCTCCGAATGGTCGCCGCCGCGCCCCTTGGCGATGTCGTGGAAGAGCGCCGCCACATACAGGATCCACGGCTTGGTCCAGCCGGCCGCGAGCTGGGAGCAGAAGGGATATTCATGTGCGTGCTCGGCAATGAAGAAGCGCCGCACGTTGCGCACCACCATCAGGATGTGCTGGTCGACCGTGTAGACGTGAAACAGGTCGTGCTGCATCTGCCCGACGATGCTGCGGAACACGCGCAGGTAGCGACCGAGCACCGAGGTCTGGTTCATGAGCCGAAGCGCATGCGTGATGCCGCGCGGCTCCAGCAGCATGCGCATGAAGGTCAGGTGGTTCGCACGGTCGTTGCGGAACCTGCTGTCCATCACGTGGCGCGCGTTGTAGAGCGCGCGCAGGGTGCGCGCCGACAGGCCGTTGACCCCGATGGTCTTCTGATAGAGCAGGAAGGTCTCGAGGATGGCGTGCGGATCCTTCAGGTAGAGGTCGTCGCTGGCCACTTCGATCAGTCCGCCCTTCTCGAAGAAGCGCTCGTTGATCGGGGTCGCCAGGTCGGCCTGCGGCTGCAGCCGTTCGGCGATGTTGAGCAGCAGGATCTGGTTGAGCTGCGTGACCGCCTTGGCGGCCCAGTAGTAGCGGCGCATCAAGGCTTCGCTGGCCTTGAGCTGCGACTCGCCGACATAGCCGAAAGTGGCGGCGACGGCCGTCTGCAGGTCGAACACCAGACGGTCCTCGCGCCGGTTGGCCGTGACGTGCAGGCGGGCGCGGATCAGGCTCAACAGCGCTTCGTTGCGCTTGATCTGTTGCGCCTCGAAGGGGGTG
>DASXKG010000015.1:0-5487 GCA_036496965.1 Variovorax sp. | reverse complement strand
GCTCGCGCCGGCGCTTCGCCTGTGCCTGCCTCGACTGGAGCGAGCGCCGGCCGCATCTGGGCGGCGCGCTTGGCGCGGCCTGCCTCGATCTCGCGTTGCGGCGCGGCTGGGTGCGCCAGGAACTCGATGGCCGTGCTCTCGCGCTGACACCCAAGGCCGAGCGCGAGATGCCGGAGCTCTTCGGCCTGGTTTGATGCCGGCCTGAGCCCGGCTACTGGAAGGCGACTTCCGCGAAGCTGCGCAGCTTGCGGCTGTGCAGCCGGCTCGAACCCTCCCGGCGCAGGATGTCGATGGCCGCCATGCCGATGCGCAGATGCTGTTCCACCCGCTCGCGGTAGAAATGGTTGGCCATGCCGGGCAGCTTGATCTCGCCGTGCAGCGGCTTGTCGCTCACGCAGAGCAAGGTGCCGTAGGGCACCCGGAAGCGAAAGCCGTTGGCCGCGATGGTGGCGCTTTCCATGTCGAGCGCGACTGCCCGGCTCTGGCTGAAGCGGCGCTGCGGCTGGTTGCCGGGCAGCAGTTCCCAGTTGCGGTTGTCGGTGCTGGCGACGGTGCCGGTGCGCATGATCTTCTTCAGTTCGGTGCCCTGCGTGCCGGTGACTTCCTCGACCGCCTTTTCGAGCGCCAGCTGGATCTCCGACAGCGCCGGGATCGGCACCCACAACGGCAGTTCCTCGTCCAGCACATGGTCTTCGCGCACATAGGCATGCGCCAGCACGTAGTCGCCGAGTTGCTGGCCCTGGCGCAGGCCTGCGCAGTGGCCCAGCATGACCCAGGCATGCGGGCGCAGCACCGCCACATGGTCGGTGATGGTCTTGGCGTTCGCCGGGCCGACCCCGATGTTGACCATGCTGATGCCGGTGCAGTCCTCGCGCACCAGGTGGTAGCCGGGCATCTGCGGCAGCCGCGCCGGCGGCGTGCCCTGTGTGCCGTCGAGCAGTTCGCCGAACATGTGGCTCGAGCCGGCAGCCAGCCCGCGCCGGCGGGTGATCACGTTGCCGGGTTCGATGAAGGCGATGTATTCGCTGTTCGCGTCGGTCATTGCCTTGTGGCCGAGCCGCACGAACTCGTCGATGTAGAACTGGTAGTTGGTGAACAGCACGAAGTTCTGGAACCACTCGGGCGCCGTGCCGCTGTAGTGGCGCAGCCGGTGCAGCGAATAGTCCACCCGCGCCGCGGTGAAGAGCGACAGCGGCTGCGCCTCGCCGGGCCTGGCTTCGTAGGTGCCGTTGGCGATGCCGTCGTCCATCGCGCTCAGGTCGGGCAGGTCGAACACGTCGCGCATCAGCGCGCGCCGCTCGGCGGCCATCGTGCCTTCGATGTGGTCATTCTCGGCAAAGGAGAAATGGATCGGGATGGGCTGCGTGCTGGTGCCGATCTCGAGCTCGACCTCGTGGTTCTCCAGCAGCAGGCGGAACTGTTCGCGGTAGTAGCGCGAAAAGAGGTCGGGCCGCGTCAGCGTCGTTTCGAAGCGCCCCGGCCCCGACACGAAGCCATAGCTCAGGCCGGCGTTGGCCGCCGGCACGCGGCGCGAGACGGTGTGGGTGTGCACGCGCACGAAGGGATAGCAGGCGCGCACCCGGCCCGGCAGGCTTTCGCCCGCCACGAAGCGCAGCATGGCATCGCGCAGATGCTGCAGGCCGTCGTTGTAGATGAGTCGGACCTGTTCGAGGGCGGCGTCGGGATCGGTGAAGCGTGCGGGTGCGACGAAGGCTGGCATGTAGGGCATTAGGCAATTGTGGCTCAGCCTACATTGGGCTCCCTCAGCGTGACGAATTCTTCCGCCACGGTCGGATGGATGCCGATCGTCTGGTCGAAGATCGCCTTGGTCGCGCCGGCGCGCATCGCCACCGCGAAGCCCTGCACGATCTCGCCGGCCTCGGGGCCCACCATATGCAGGCCGACCACGCGGTCGCTCTCGGTGTGAACCACCAGCTTCATGAAGGTGCGCTCGGCGCTTCCCGACATGGTGTGGCGCAGGGCGCGGAATTCGCTGGAGAAAATCGTCACCTTGTCGTCGAACTTGATGCGCGCCACCGCTTCGGTGAGGCCGCAAGTGCCGACGTTGGGATGCGTGAACACCGCCGTCGGCGTGAACTCGTAGTCGAGGTGGCGCCGACCTTTGCCGAAGAGCGCATCCACCACCACCATGGCCTCGGCCAGCGCCACCGGCGTGAGCTGCTGGCGGGTCGAGACGTCGCCCACCGCATACACCGAGGGCAGCGAACTGCGGTAGTTGGCGTCGACCACCACGCCGCCGAGCTCGTCCAGCTGCACGCCGACGGCTTCGAGCCCGAGACCCTGGGTGTTGGGCACGCGGCCGGTCGCCATCAGGATCACGTCGGCCTCCACCCGCAGGCCGCGCGCCAGGGTGGCGCACAGGCCGCCCTGCACAGGCCGGATCGACGCGATCTGCGAATTGAAGCGGATGTCGATGCCGCTGCGGGTCATCTCCTTGGCCAGGAAGTCGCGCAGGTCCTCATCGAAGCCGCTCAGCAGGTGCGCATTGCGCTGCAGCTGCGTCACCTGGGCGCCCAGGCCGTTGAATATCGAGGCGAACTCGCAGGCGATGTAGCCGCCGCCGACCACCAGCAGCCGCTTCGGGAAGGGCTCGAGGTCGAACATCGCGTCGGACACGACGACATGCTCGCGGCCCGGCAGATCCGGCACGAAGGGCATGCCGCCGGTGGCGATCAGCACGTGCTGGGCCGTGTACGACTTCGTGCCGACCTGGACCGTGTGCGGGTCCGTCAGTTGCGCCCAGCCCACAACCAACTGGACGCCCGTGCCTTCGAGCAGGCTGGCGTAGACGGCGTTGAGCCGGGAAATCTCGCGCGCGCGATTCGCTTTCAGGCGCGCCCAGTCGAAGCGCGGCGGGTCGACATCCCAGCCGTAGCCGGCCGCCTCCTCGAAGGCCTCCGCGTAGCCCGCCGCGTAGCTGTAGAGCTTCTTGGGAATGCAGCCGACGTTGACGCAGGTGCCGCCGAGCTCGGCACATTCGGCCAGCGCCACCCTGGCGCCACGCTGGGCCGCCATGCGTGCGGCGCGCACGCCACCGCTGCCGCCGCCGATGACGAAGAAATCGAAGTCGAATGTAGGCATGGGAGCTCCTTGGCTCCCACTTTAAGTGCTAGGGCCGATCAGGCTGGAACGGCTGCCCGCCGCGCGGCTCCGCCACGGACTGTGGACGCTGGACCTGCAAGGCGCGCTGCTGAGCCTGGATCTGCTGCTCTGCGCGCAAGGCCTGTTGCTGCTGCTGGGCTTGTGCCTGCGCGCCCCGCTGCATCATCTCCTGCTGCTGGCGCTGGGCCTGCTGCATCTGCAGTTGTTGCATCTGCTGCTGCGCCTGGGCCTGCGCGGCGTGTTGCTGCATGGCTTCCTGCTCTTGCCTTTGCTGCGCCTGCTGCAGTTGCTGCTGCTCCTGGCGCTGGTGTTGTGCTTGCTGCAACTGGAGTTGCTGCTCCTGCTGCAGGCGCTGCGCTTGCTGCAGCTGTTGCGCCTGCTGCTGTGCCTGCTGCGCCCGTTGGGCTTGCTGGATCTGCTGCGCCTGCTGCAGTTGCATCGCTTGCGCGCCCTGGGCCTGCGCCGCGCGTTGCTGCGCCTGCAGCTGTTGCATCTGCTGGGCCTGCTGGAACGGCGCCTGCGGTGGCCGCTGCTGCATCTGCGGCGCCGCTGGCGGCACGTTGGCCGTGGGTCGCCCGAAGCCGCCCGGGCCGTGGTCGTTGTGCGGCGGCACAGGGGCCGCCATGGCCGCCGGAATGTTGGCCACGCGCTCCGGCGGCAGGCGCACCACGTCGCGGCGGCCGATCGGGCCGCGGCCGAAGGCATCCATCGGCACGACGGTGACGGCACCCGGCGCCACCTGGTTGGCAAAACCGGCATTGCGCGCCGCCGTCACCTGGCGCTGGAACGCGGCGCGGTTGGCGGCCTCGACATAGCGTTGGCTGGCGCGATAGTCCGGGTGCCAGGCTTCGCCCGGCGCCAGCGGGAACCAGCCGACGCCATTGCGGCCGCCGCCCAGGCTCAGGGCCGCGTTCGCGCCTGCCGCGCCGCCGACAAAGGCCACCAGCGCCGGCGCGTACACCGGCCGTTCATGCCGCGGTCCCGGCACCCAGGCCCAGCGCGGTCCGATGCGCGCCCAGCGGCCGTAGTGCGCCGGCGCGAAGCCCCAGGGCGCGGCGTCGACCCAGGTCCAGCCCCAAGGCGCCACGTTGACCCATTGGCCGTCGCTGTAAGGCGCCCAGTCGGCCCCGACGTTGTCGGGATACCAGACTTCGCCGTAGCCGGGCTCGGATTGCCAGGTGCCATAGCCATCGAGCTGCTGCGCGCCGACCACATCGGGCGACACATAGCGCGCGGCCATCGACTGGTCTTCGGCGCGATCGCGTTCGGCCACCCAGCGGTCGAAGTCGGCGCCAGCGCGCACGGGCGCGCCGGCCACCGCGACCAGGTCGCGGCCCGAGGTGGTGAGCTGCTGCCGGGCGCCGAGCGCCTGCGATTGGCCGCCTTCGCCGAACAGCGTCACCTGGCCCGCGGCCACGGCGACGCGGGTCGTGCCGGCCACGCTGTCCGTCTCGATGCGGTAGTCGCCGGGGCCATCGATGACCGCCGCCAGGTTCTCGGTGTCGACCTCCAGCCGCCGGCCTGCCAGATCGTCGCGCACGCGTACCTGCAGCATGCCCTGGGAGGCGGTGATCCGAAGGGTCGCGTCGTCGACCTGGGACAGCGTGATGCCCGTCTGTTCGTCCAGCCGCAGGGCGGTCGAGCCCACGTAGACCTCGGCCCGCGCAGCGTGGTCGGTCCAGAGCCGGTCGCCGCTGGTGATCGGCCGATTGGGCACGACGTCGAACCATTCGTCGGAGCCGGCCGGCGAGAAGCTCACGGCCCCCTGGTGGAAGCCGAGGCTGCCGACGGTGCCGGGCGGATCCTGCTGGGCGAACGCCTGCAGCCCCGTGCCAAGAAGCAGCAGGCCGAGCAGCCACGCGATCGCGCGGCGGCTGAGGAAATGAGGACTTGGGTTCATGAACTTGCCGATCGTTGTCGTCTGCCTTCAACGCGCCACGGGGTGGCTGCGCTGGCAGCTGACTGCAAGGTTCAGGGAAATATTTCCGCGCAGGAGGTAACCGTGTGTAGGTCGGAACTCCAGGCGCGCGCAGGCAAGGAGCGCGCGATCAGGCCCTGTCGGCGGCCGGGCGCCGGCGCTGGGCGAGGAAGAAACGGAGCATTTCGGCGCTGGCGTCGGGGCCGGTGGGATCGGTGTATGAACCCTGTGCGTTGCCGCCGGACCAGGCATGGCCGGCGCCGTGCAACAGCCAGTGCTCCACGGATGGCCGGCCCTGTGCGCAGGCATGCACGTGACGGGTGAAGCGCCTGCCGCCGGGCGATTCGCCACCGGACGACTGCGCCGCGGCGGTGCCGGCTTCCCGGCCGGCCAGTGCGGCGGCCACCACCGCTTCGGCATTGCGCATGTGCACGGTGGCATCGGCA
>DASXKG010000014.1:0-4264 GCA_036496965.1 Variovorax sp. | reverse complement strand
CCCGCGAAGTTGCCGAGCATCAGCATCACGTAGCCGCCGAAGCCGAAGAAGGCCTGCTGCCCGATGCTCACCATGCCGCCGTAACCCGCCAGCAGGTTCCACATCATCGCGAAGATGAAATAGCAGGCGATCTCGACGAACTCGCGCATCCAGCTCGACTCGCCCCAGAACGGCAGGCTGGCCGCCAGCGCCACGAGCGCGATCGCGGCCCAGAGCGCGCCGCGGCTCGCGGCCGTGCTGCGCACCACATCGAATGTCGGAGAGCTCATGTTCAGCCTCGGGTTTTGGGAAAGAGGCCTTGCGGGCGCAGCACCAGCACGCCGAGGAAGACCAGGTGGCCGATCCAGATGCCCCAGCCCGGATCCAGCCGGAAGCCGATCTGCTGCGTGATGCCCAGGATCATCGCGCCCGCCAGCGTGCCCCAGAAGGAACCCATGCCGCCGATGATCACGGCCTCGAAGGCGAACAGCAGCAGCAGCGGCCCGTCCGAGGGCGACACCGTGGTGCGCATGCCCTGCAGCGCGCCCGCCAGCGCAATCAGCACGAAGGCGATGCCGGTGGCCAGCGCATAGACCTTCTTCGCGTTCAGCCCCATCAGTTCGGCGATCTCGCGATCGTCGGAGACCGCGCGGAACGAGCGCCCCAGCGACGTGCTGGCAAACAGCCATTGCAGCGCCGCCGTCGCCGCCAGCGCAACCGCCAGCACCACCAGCGGCAGCACCCCGATCGACAGCGACTCGCCCAGGCGCAGCCCCTGGGTGTTGAGGCCGCCGATCTCGATCGAGCGCGGATCGGCCGAGAACAGCTCGAGCAGCAGGTTCTGGATCACGATCGACAGCCCGAAGGTCACGACCAGCGAGGGCAGCGGATCCTTGCCCAGCGTGCCGTTGAGCACATAGCGCTGCAGCGCATAGCCGAAGCCGAAGGCGATCGGCAGCACCGCCAGGCTGATCAGGAAGGGCGCATCGCCGAACAGCGCGATGCCGGCAATCACCGCGAAGGCGCCGAGGATGATGAAGTCGCCCTGCGCGGTGTTGGTCAGGCGCATGACGCCGAACATCAGCGACTGCCCGAGCGCGAACAGGGTGTACAGGCCGCCGAGCAGCAGGCCCTGGAGAATGGTTTCAAGCAAGGGGGCTCTCCCGGGGGTATGGGCTCAGAGGCCAAAGTAGGCCTGCGAGATCTGCTCGCGGCTGAGCGCGTCCGAGCGCCCCTGCAGCGACACGCGGCCTTCCTGCAGGCAGTAGATGCGCTGCGAGACGCGCTGGGCCATGGTCACGTCCTGCTCCACGATCACCACCGTCATGCCTTCGCGGGTGATGCTGGGCATGGCCGCGTAGATCTCGCGGATCACGATCGGCGCCAGGCCGAGCGACAGCTCGTCGCACAGCAGCACCTCGGGGTTGCTCATCAGCGCGCGGCCCAGCGCCACCATCTGCTGCTGGCCGCCCGACAGCGAGGTGGCGGGCTGCGAGCGCTTCTCGGCGAGGATCGGAAAGAGCGCATAGAGGCGCTGCAGGTTCCACGGCCCCTTGCGCCCGCTCTGGCCGCCGATCTGCAGGTTCTCCTCGACGCTCAGGCTGGGGAACAGGCGCCGGCCTTCGGGCACCATCGCCAGGCCGCGCCTCACGATCTCCCCGGGCGGGAGACTCCCGATCGCCTCGCCCTTGAACCGGACCGCATCGCGCGGCGCCCGGACCAGGCCGGTCAGGCACTTGAGCAGGGTCGACTTGCCGGCGCCGTTCGATCCGATGATCGCCACCAGCTCGCCCTTGGCGAGCGTGAAGTCGATGCCGAACAGCGCCTGCGCATCGCCGTAGAAGGCCCGCAGGCCGGCTGTCTCCACCAGGGCGGTCATAGAGTGACCTCCGCGCTGTGCGCTGCGGTATTCGCCTTCGGAGCGGCCGTGCGGCTCATGCTTCCATCCCCATGTACACGCGCCGCACTTCCGGATCGTTCATCACCGCGCGCGGCTCGCCCTCGGCCAGCTTCTGCCCGAAGTTGATGACGAACAACCGATCGGCCAGCGACAGCAGCGCATGCACCACATGCTCGATCCAGATCATGGTCACGCCGCGCGCCTTGATCTGCTGCAGCTCCTCGACCAGCTGCCGCGCCTCCGGCTCGGTCAGGCCGCCGGCGATCTCGTCGAGCAGCAGCAGCCGCGGCCGGGTGGCGAGGGCGCGCGCCAGCTCCAGCCGCTTTCGGTCGAGCAGCGTCAGTCCGCCGGCCGGCTTGTTGGCCTGCGCCATCAGGCCGGTCTGCAGCAGCACCTCGTGCGCGGTCTGCCAGGCTTCCTGCTCGCCTTCGCGCGCGCCGAAACAGGCAGCGGTGACCAGGTTCTCGAACACGCTCATGTGGCCGAAGGGCTGCGGCACCTGGTAGCTGCGCCCGATGCCCGCATGGCAGCGCTGGTGCGGCTTGAGCGCGGTGACGTCGCGCCCCTCGTATTCGACCCGGCCCGCGTCCACCCGCACGTCACCCGAGATCAGGTTGAACAGCGTGGTCTTGCCCGCGCCGTTCGGCCCGAGGATGCCCAGCGTCTCGCCCTCGGTCACCGCCAGCGTGATGCCGTCGGTGACCTTGAGCGCGCCGTAGGACTTGCTGACGGCATGGAGTGCGAGCAGGGGCATTTTCTTCAGTGTCAGGCCGGCATGGGCTTGAGAGAGCCGCCCACCGGGATCGCGGGCGCGCCCACGTTGTTGACGATGGTCAGCTCGTACTTGTACTTCGTGCCCTTGCCCCATTGGCCGAGCACCAGCGGCGTCTTGCTGACATTCTTGAACGGCCCCTGGCCGCCCCACTTGACCGGCCCGACCACGGTCGCCAGCGAGGACGCGGCGACCGCGTCGCGCACGTCGGCCGGCTGCTGCGACTTGGCCCGCGACAGCGCATCGGCCGCCACTTCGAACAGTGCGTGGGCGAAGCCGATCGGCTGTGTCCACTGCTTCTTGGTGCCCGCCTCGTAGGCATCGGCCAGCGCCTTGGCGCTCTGCTTGGTGAGGCTGGAGCTGAAGGGGTGCGAGGGACTCCACCAGACCTCGGTCGACAGGCCGTCGCCGAGGTCGCCGAGCGCGTCGATCGCACCCGGGAACAGCAGCGCCTTGCCCAGGGTGATGATCTTCGGCCGGAAGCCCTGCTGGCGCGCCTGCGTCAGGAAGGTCTTGGCATCGGGCGGGATCACCACGCCGGTGACGATCTCCACGCCGCCGCCCTTGAAGGCGGCGATCTGCGCGCTGAAGTCCTGGGTGCCGTTCTGGAAGCGGCCGGGATCGATCAGCGTGAAGCCCATCTGGGCCAGCGGCTTCGGAAAGCCCAGCTCCTTGTCGCCCCAGGCATTGCCGTCGCCGTCGTTGGGGAACAGGCCGCCGATCTTCTTGTTGGTCGGCACCGTCTTCCAGCCGCTGGTGTAGGTGGCAATGACGTCCTCCAGCCCCCAGAAGATGTGATAGGTCCAGTTGAAGCCCTTGGCCGGATCGCCCTTGCGGCCGAAGAACCAGGGCTGCCACGGCACCACGCTGGAGATGCAGGGCATCTCGTTGAGCTCGCAGGCATCGCTCACCGGGTTGGCGGTCTCGGGTGTGCCGGCAGTCAGGACCAGCGCCACCTTGTCCTTGAGGATCAGGTCGTTGGCAACCTCGCCTGCGCGGTTCGGGTTGGACTGGCTGTCCTTCAGCACGATCTCCACCGCGTACTTCCTGCCGCCGACGCTGATGCCGCCCTTGAAGGCCGTCTTCATCTGGTCGATGACCCACTTGTCGGCCTCGCCGAAAGGCGCCAGCGGCCCGGTCTGCGGCGACACGTAGCCGATCTTCAGCGTGTCGGCCGCGAACACCAGCGGCGTCGCGCCACCGGCGGCCAAGGCGGCCGCGGCCTGGGTGAACTGTCTGCGATTGAGGGTCATCCTGTCTCCTTCTTTTGCTTCTCTGGTTGCACAAACCGGGCTCGGGCGTCAGCGTGGCGGCTCGCCGTCGAATGCTCTTTGCAGCAGCGCGCGGATGTCGTCGCGCTGGGCCGGGCCGAAGGGGCGCGGGTTCCAGTAGGGATTGCTCACTGCGAGCTCGGCCGCGCGGTCGAGGTCGGTGCCGCGCATGCCGATGTCCTTGAGCGCGACCGGCGCGCCGTTGTCGCGGGCGAGCGCATACAGGCCCTCGGCCGCCGAAGCGCTGCCCAGCGCCTGCGCGATGGCCTCCATCGCCCGCGGAGCGGCTTCGGCGTTGAAGGCGATGGCATGCGGCAGCACCACCGTGTGCACCTCGGCATG
>DASXKG010000013.1:0-2796 GCA_036496965.1 Variovorax sp. | reverse complement strand
TGTCCTACCAGGCGAACGCCATGTCGGCCCACTAGCGTCGATCGGTCGGTCGCTCAGGCCGCGGGGCCGCTTCGCACGGGATAGCCCGCCTCGAGCCAGCTCTTCATGCCGCCATCGAGCGCGACTGCGCGCTGGAAGCCCATGATGCGCAGCGTGGCCGCGGCCAGCGTGGAGATGCGGCCGAACTCGCAGCAGGTGACGATGCGCGCCGTCGGATCCGGCAACTCGTTGTTGACGCGCAATTCCAGTTGTCCGCGCGGCAGCAGGCGCGCGCCGGGGATGTGCCCGGCTTCGTAGGCATCCCGTTCACGCACGTCGAGCAGGATCAGGCCGGCAGGTGACGACTCCGTGCGCTGGCGCAGCTCCGCCATCGACATGAATGGCACGCAGGCCGCAGCTTCGGAGAGCATCTGGGCCACGGTCTTGCCGCCGCTCATGTTGGTGCGCAAGGCCTCGGTCAAATGGGTGGGCATCGACAGGTCGAGGCTGCGCATCATCTGCACGAACTCGTCGCGATCACGCTTTTGCAGGCGCGGATTGCTGGCGATCTCGTCGCCGATGGTGGAGTGCGAGCGGCCCTTGTAGTCGTGCGCCGGATACACCTTCAGCGCGGGATCCAGCTTCAGCAGGCGGTCGAACAGGCTCGCGTGCAAGGCGCCGGGATCGCCCGTGGGCAGGTCGGTGCGTCCGGTGCCGCCGATCAGCAGGGTGTCGCCCGTGAAGACCCGGTCGTCGCCGACCAGGCACATCGAATCGGCGGTGTGGCCGGGCGTATGCATCACCTGCAATCGCAACTTGCCCAGGGCGATGGATTCGCCATCGTCGACGCGCATGTCCACGCCCGGCGCAGGGCTGGACAGGTGCATCACGGTGAGTGCGCCCAGCCGGTCGGCCATCTGGCGTGCGGCCGAGAAGTGGTCGGCGTGCGTGTGGGTGTCGATGACAAAGTGGATGCGCAGCGCTTCGCGCGACGCCAATGCCAGGTAGCGGTCGACCTGGCTGACCTCGGGGTCGATCAGTGCCCCGGCGCAGGTGTCAGGGCAGCCGAGCAGGTACGACTGGCAACCTCCGGTGGCGATTTGCTCGAAGATCATGGTTGTGCCTTGGCGTGGATGGATCGATGGCGCACATCGTATCCATCATCACCTCGCGGGGCGAGCGCCCAGGCGTCTACGCCACCGTGCCGCGGCGGCGCAGCACGCTCAGCCGCAACGGCGCGCGCAGGCTGAAGCCCAGGGACTGGTAGAGCGCGATCGCGGAGCGGTTGTCGGCGAACGCGTGGAGAAAGGGAACTTCTCCGCGTGCCGCGATGCCGCTGCAGACGACTTCCACGAGTTGCCGCGCCAGCCCATGGCCCCTGAAGTCTGCGCGCGTGCAGACGGCGCTGACCTCGGTATAGCCATCCAGGCGCATGCGCTCACCCGCCATCGCGACCAGGTGGCCCTCGACCCGCTTGCCGAAGAACGCGCCGAGTTCTTGCGTGCGGTCGCTGAAGGGTCCGGGCTTGGTCTTTTCGACCAGGTCGAGCATGTCTGTCACATCGGCCGATCCCAGGCGTTGGAACTGGTCGTCCGATGGCGCTTCGCCGGGGCGGTCCCGGATCAACTGCACCGCGTCCTTGCGCACGAGGACCTCGAAGTCTTCGCTGGGCGTCACATCAGCCCGGGTGAAAAGGGCGGCCTGCTCGCCGGGCGCCAGGAGTGCGGCCAGGTCCTCGTAGGCGCCGGGCGTGGGTTCACGCACCGCGCCGAAGGGCGCATAGTCCGGCGGGTAGCGCCGGGCAGCGCCCTTGCCGATGGCGAGCATGGCCTGGTGGCTGTGCGTGAGCGCGCTCCAGATGACGTTGTCCAGTGGATGGGTCGATGCGTCGGACGAATTCATGGGTCAATGGTTCGATGCCTGATGTGATTGCGCCAGCCGGCCCAGGCAAGGGCATCAGGGGCGTGGCTGGCCCGTCAGATTGACCTCGCGGCGGCAGCGCAGGGCGGTCATCCGGATCACCTGCGGCGCGGTGTCCAGGTCCTGCTCGCTCGGCTCCTCGGCGCCCCAGCGGTTGGTCAGCAGGTGGATGTCGTATCGGTCCTGCCAACCCCTGCCCATCGTGCGATCCATGCAGCGGGCGAGGTCCTGGTAGCGGTCGGCGAAGTCGGGCGTGTCGGGCCCCGCAAGGGCCAGGGTGCAAAAGAAGGTGGCGCACAGGAGCGCGGCGAGTCGGGTCAGCATGAAGTTCGGCAAACGGCGCAGGAATCGATCGGCGATAGTCTACAGAGGCTTCGTGCGGCGCCTTCCCAAACGCGTGGGCCACAGCACGTGGTTAGCCGCTCTCGGGACGGTCTTCTGCCTTCCAGAGCCGCGGGCTGCCTCGAGCCGCGCTCCGATGCGCCGCCCGACAGACCCTCACTGATTACAAAACGACGCGTGCGACCCATGTAGTCGCTGTAGGCCTCGCCGAAGTGGGCAAGGCACTCTTGCTCCTCGCGAAATGCCGTGACCACCAGGAGCGCGGTCGCTGCCAACACGAGGCCCAGTCCTAGCCAAGTGAATTGCTGCAAGAAGACGCCCCAGTACATGGGATGGCGGATGTAGCGAAAAGCGCCGGCACTCACCAACCTGCTGGTTTTCTCAAATCCGACCAGGGCCTCGTCCGCGCGCGATTCGCCCGGATGACCTAGTCGCGTTAAAAGCCTGAACGCGTGGACGGGCAACCAGATCGAGGTGTCCAGCAGAACCTGCGCCGCCAGGTGATGCGGTGCAAAAAGGTCCGACCCCCAGGCGGGCAAGTTGATCCAGATCAAC
>DASXKG010000012.1:0-3546 GCA_036496965.1 Variovorax sp. | reverse complement strand
AGGGCAATGACGCAGCATCCCCATGCAGAAACTCCACCGTTGCCCCGAAGCTTGCGAACGCCGTCTCGATTGCAGCGTCGCCTGCGGCCCACCTGGCATCCCGATCAAGGGCGGTCACATGCGTGGCGCCGGCCATGCGGGATGCGAGCAAGCGACTCCAGTGGCATTGACCGCATCCGACGTCCAACAGGCTCTGATATTGCGCGAGCTGCCAACGACGGGCCATCAGGTCAAGGAAATCGGAGTTCCACCAGTAGTCGCGATAGGCACCGAACCACTCTTCCGAATGAGCGGGTGCCGATGAAGGCGTGGCTGCACCCACGGCCTGACTTTGTTGCATTTGAAAATCCCTGGTCCAAGCAAAAACCCGCCACCGCGTCCGTGGGGTGGCGAAAA
Source organism: Variovorax sp. (assembly GCA_036496965.1). Taxonomy (GTDB): domain Bacteria; phylum Pseudomonadota; class Gammaproteobacteria; order Burkholderiales; family Burkholderiaceae_C; genus Variovorax. Next base: position 3,150 of record DASXKG010000012.1, on the reverse strand, counting down.
CGAAAGACAAAGCGGCGGAGCAGGGATTTACATCGGAGTGCGTGTTCGGCGTGTTCGGAAGATAGCGCACCTTCCGGAGTCCAAACACTGAAGACGGCGGACCGGCATGGCAACTGAGACATGCGTGCCGCACGGGTCCTTTTCGACAACAAAGGAGATGGCAAATCTTGTCATTTCCTGTCATCTATGGTGCGTTGACCTTGGAGGTCTAGCCATGCAAAGCATGAACATATCGCTGCCCGAACGTTGAAGGAATTCGTCGACGGACAGATCGCGCAAGGACGCTACAGCAGCGCAAGCGAATACATGCGCGAGTTGATCCGTGCCGACGAGAAGCGCAAGGCGCAGGAGGTGCTCGAAGCCAGGCTCTTGGAAGGGTTGGGCGGTGCCGAGTCGGAGCTCACTCCTGATGACTGGCGCGCCATTCGCAGGGAAGCACTTGCCAAGGTCGAAATGAGAAGGAAATCACGCTGATGGCGCGTGTGACTCTGCGTGAGTCAGGGCGCATTGACCTTCTGCAGCATTTTGTCTACTTGGCCGAGAACGCCGGAACGCCCGGCCAAGCTGCGGCCTGCGCCGCACGACGCCGACCGCACCAGCAATCGCTAGGCGATCAACCCTCGCCCTTCACCTTCAACCGCCACGCATGCAGCAGCGGTTCGGTATATCCGCTGGGCTGCTCCAGCCCCAAGAACACCAGGTCCTGCGCCGCCTGGTACGCCGCCGAGGTCCTGAAGTTGCCGGCCATGTTGCGATAGAGCGGATCACCTGCGTTCTGCTTGTCGACCACCGCGGCCATGCGCTCGAAGGTGGCATTCACCTGCTCCTTGCTGACCACGCCGTGCAGCAGCCAGTTGGCGATGTGCTGGCTGGAGATGCGCAAGGTGGCGCGGTCTTCCATCAGGCCGATGTCGTGGATGTCGGGCACCTTCGAGCAGCCCACGCCCTGGTCGACCCAGCGCACCACGTAGCCCAGGATGCCCTGCACGTTGTTGTCCAGCTCTTGCTGGCGTTCGGCCGCGCTCCAGTTCACCGCCGGCGCGACCGGCACCTGCAGCAGGTCGTTCAGGATGTTGTCGCGCTCGGCGTTGGCGTCGATCTTCTCGAGCTGCTTCTGCACCTCGGCCACGCTGACCTGGTGGTAGTGCAGCGCATGCAGCGTCGCGGCCGTGGGCGAGGGCACCCAGGCGGTGTTGGCACCGGCCTTGGGATGGGCGATCTTCTGCTGGAGCATGGCATGCATCAGGTCCGGCATGGCCCACATGCCCTTGCCGATCTGGGCCTTGCCGCGCAGCCCGCAGGACAGGCCGACCAGCACGTTGTTCTTCTCGTAGGCCTGGATCCACGGCGTGGATTTCATGTCGCCCTTGCGCAGCATCGGGCCGGCCTGCATGGCGGTGTGCATCTCGTCGCCGGTGCGGTCGAGGAAGCCGGTGTTGATGAAGGCCACGCGCGCGGCGGCCTCGGCGATGCAGGCCTTGAGGTTGATGCTGGTGCGGCGTTCCTCGTCCATGATGCCGAGCTTGACGGTGTTGGCCGGCAGGCCGAGCAGCTGCTCGACCGCGCCGAACAGCGCACTGGCGAAGCCCACCTCGGCCGGGCCGTGCATCTTCGGCTTCACGATGTAGACGCTGCCGGTGCGCGAGTTGCCGCGGCGCTTCAGGTCGACGGTGGCAATTGTGGTCGTGATGACCGCATCCATGATGCCTTCCGGGATCTCCTTGCCGTCCGCATACAGGATCGCCGGGTTGGTCATCAGGTGGCCGACATTGCGCACGAACATCAGCGAGCGGCCGTGCAGCTTCACCGGCTTGCCGTCGGCGCCGGTGTATTCGCGATCCGGATTGAGGCCGCGGGTGAAGGTCTTGCCGCCCTTGTCGACCTGCTCGGTCAGGGTGCCTTGCAGGATGCCGAGCCAGTTCGAATAGGCCAGCACCTTGTCCTGGGCATCGACCACCGCCACCGAGTCCTCGAGATCGAGGATGGTGGACAGCGCCGCTTCCAGCACCAGGTCGCTGACGCCGGCCGGATCGGTCTTGCCGATGGCGGTCGAGCGGTCGATCTGGATGTCCAGGTGGATGCCGTTGTGCTTGAGCAGCACCGACTTCGGCGCCGCCGCATCGCCGGTGTAGCCGATGAACTGGGACGGATCGGCCAGCCCGGTGCTGCTGCTTTGCAGCGCGATCACCAGCAAGCCGTGCTCGACCTTGTAGCCGGTGGCGTTCTTGTGCGAGCCGTTGTCCAGCGGGGCGGCCTGGTCCAGCACGTTGCGCGCGAACTCGATCACCTTGGCGCCGCGGATCGGGTTGTAGCCCTTGCCCTTCTCGGCGCCACCGGTCTCGGGGATGGCGTCGGTGCCGTAGAGCGCGTCGTAGAGCGAACCCCAGCGCGCGTTGGCCGCATTCAGCGCATAGCGCGCGTTCAGGATCGGCACCACCAACTGGGGGCCGGCCTGCAGCGCCAGTTCGGCGTCCACGTTGGCGGTGCTGGTCTGCACATCCTTCGGCTGCGGCAGCAGGTAGCCGGTCGATTCGAGAAAAGCGCGGTAGGCCGGCATGTCGGTGATCGGGCCGGGATGCGCCTGGTGCCACTTGTCCATTTCCAGCTGCAGGCGGTCGCGCTCGGCCAAAAGCGCGATGTTCTTCGGCGCGAACTCGGTGACGATGGCGTCGAAGCCCTTCCAGAACACTGCGCTGGCGACGCCGGTGGCCGGCAGGACCTGCTCCTCGATGAAGCGATGCAATTCGGTGGCGACCTGGAGGCCGTGGACAGTGGTGCGGGCGGTCATGGTTCTTTCTCCGTGGACTGGTGCGTCCAATGACTGTATTCGATACCAAGCTGGCGAGTAATAACCGAAATCGAGTTTTATCAATGACCTGAATGCAGGTAATCCAGACAGAGCCGCAGGGCGTCTTCGAAGATTAACTGCCCAGAGGCAAAAAGGGGGCAGCCCTGCGCTCAGACGCGGCCGCCAAGGCGCCGCGCCGCGGCCCGCACCGGTTCGATGAAGGCCTCGTCGTAGCGATGCGCCGGCATGGTCAAGGTGACCGCGGCCGCCAACCGGCCGTCGGCGTGGAACACGGGCGCCGAGATGCCGGCCAGTTCGGCGGTGCGGTCGCCGACCAGGGCGCAGTAGCCCTGGGCCCGGAT
>DASXKG010000011.1:0-8348 GCA_036496965.1 Variovorax sp. | reverse complement strand
AGCGAGGCCAGCCAGCGGTCGAACTGGTAGGTCCACACCGAGGCCTTGCCGCCGATGCGCTCCAATTGCTGCATCTCGCCCGATTGGCTGTCGAGCGGCACGGCGTAGGCCTGTCCGTTCACGATCTGGTAGCCGGCATTGGCCTCGGGCGCATCGCCCGTCGCGAAATAAACGGCCAGCGCGGCGAGCCATCCGACGACGAGAATGACGACGCCGGCCAGATGGACTCGGCTGTGCAGGGTGGCGTATTTTCCGGGCATGGCGGTGGATCGACGAGGGTTCGCAGGGCTTGCCTTGGATCATGCCACCGAGCGGCGGCGTCCTTATGCTCAGACTTCATTCGCTATGGGACGGCAGGCCTGGACGCCATGATCCAGGCGAGCCGCGCGCAACCGCAGGCGCCGCGCCGGAAGCGGCCGCCTGGGCGAGCAGCCAGTCCCTGAACAACCCGAGCACCGGGCGCTCGTCCTGCGTCGCCGGCCAGACCAGGAAATAGCTGCGTTCGCCGGAGAGCGGCCGGTCGCAGGCGACGACCAGATCACCGCGCGCGAGCTCGTCCTCGATCAGCATGCGCGGCATCAGCGCCACGCCGAGGCCGTGCGCGGCCGCGATCGCGATCATCGAGAACAGCTCGTAGCGCGGCCCGCTGTGCGCCCGCGGCGCCTCGACCTGCTGCGCGTCGAACCACTGGCGCCAGCCGTCCGGCCGCGTGCTCTGCTGCAAGAGCGGCAGGCGCGCAATGGCCGCCGGCGTCAGCGGCTTGCGCGCTGCGAGCAGCCGGGGGCTGCAGACCGGAACCACGTCCTCGTTGAGCAATACGGTCGATTGGGTACCGGCCCAGTTGCCGGTCTGCGCCGCGGTGCCGGCGTACAGCGCGGCGTCGAAGGGGGTGTCGTTGAACAGGAAGGGGCGCGTGCGGGTCTCGATGTGCACGGTGATGTCCGGATGCGCGGCGGCGAAGTCCGGCAGCCGCGGGATCAGCCAGCGGGTCGCGAAGGTCGGCACCGCGGCGAGTTGCAGCGAGCCGCCCTGGCCCTGGCGTGCCATCGCATCGAGCGTGTCGCGCTCCATCGAATCGAGCTGGCGCGCGATCTGCCGCGCGTAGTCGGCGCCGGCCGCGCTCAGGGCGACGCCGTGGCGGGTGCGGCGAAACAGCGCCAGGCCGAGGAAGTCTTCCAGCGCGGTGATCTGGCGCGACACGGCGCTCTGCGTCAGCGCGAGCTCCTGCGCCGCGCGCGTGTAGCTCTCGTGGCGGGCGGCGGCCTCGAAGCAGATCAGGGCCTGGGTCGAAGGGATCTTTCGGCGCATGGTATGCGAAGACTACATGGATGAGGCACGGCACTCGTCAGAGATATTCTCGCCGGATATTGTCCCTTGAAGTGCTGAAACTGCATATCTGGTTGTCTATTCGTCGTTTGCGCTCGGCATCCGGCGCGCTTACGATCGGGCTCAACCCTCAAGCACTTACTTCCTTTTCGGAGACATCGCATGGCCAAGCACGCCGCCTTTCAATGGGACGACCCTCTTCTGCTCGATCAGCAGCTCACCGATGAAGAACGCATGGTGCGCGATGCCGCCAATGCCTATTGCCAGGAGCGCCTCGCTCCGCGCGTCATCGAAGCGTTCCGCAGCGGCGAGACCGACCCGGCCATCTTCCGCGAGATGGGCGCCCTGGGCCTGCTCGGCCCGACCATCCCCGAGCAGTACGGCGGCCCCGGCCTCAATTACGTCTGCTACGGCCTGATCGCGCGCGAAGTGGAACGCGTGGACTCCGGCTATCGCTCGATGGCCAGCGTGCAGAGCTCGCTGGTGATGGTGCCCATCAACGAATTCGGCACCGAGGCGCAAAAGCAGAAATACCTGCCCAAGCTCGCCTCCGGCGAGTGGATCGGCTGTTTCGGCCTGACCGAACCCGACCATGGCTCCGACCCCGGCAGCATGGTCACGCGCGCCAAGAAGGTGGCGGGCGGCTACGCGCTCACCGGCGCCAAGATGTGGATCAGCAACAGCCCGATCGCCGATGTGTTCGTGGTCTGGGCCAAGGAAGTCAGCGAGAGCGGCAAGGTCGGCCCGATCCGCGGCTTCGTGCTCGAGAAGGGCGCCAAGGGCCTGAGCGCCCCTCCGATCCACGGCAAGGTCGGCCTGCGCGCCTCGATCACCGGCGAGATCGTGATGGACAACGTGTTCTGCCCCGAAGAAAACGCCTTCCCCGAAGTGCAGGGGCTGAAGGGTCCGTTCACCTGCCTGAACAGCGCCCGCTACGGCATCTCGTGGGGCGCGCTCGGGGCGGCCGAAGACTGCTGGCATCGCGCCCGCCAGTACACGCTCGACCGCAAGCAGTTCGGCCGGCCGCTGGCAGCCAACCAGCTGATCCAGAAGAAGCTGGCCGACATGCAGACCGAGATCACGCTGGGCCTGCAGGGCTGCCTGCGCCTGGGCCGCATGAAGGACGAAGGCACGGCATCGGTCGAGGTGACCTCGCTCTTGAAGCGCAATTCCTGCGGCAAGTCGCTCGACATCGCGCGCCTGGCGCGCGACATGATGGGCGGCAACGGCATCAGCGACGAATTCGGCGTGGCGCGGCACCTGGTCAATCTCGAGGTGGTCAATACCTACGAAGGCACGCATGACATCCATGCGCTGATCCTGGGGCGCGCCATCACCGGCATCGCTGCGTTCGCCAACTGATGTCCGCCCCCGCATCCGCACCAGGCGCCCTTGCCGGGCTGAAGGTCCTGGACCTTTCACGCGTGCTCGCAGGTCCATGGTGCACGCAGATCCTCGCCGACCTGGGCGCGGACGTGATCAAGATCGAGCGCCCGGGTGTCGGCGACGACACCCGGACCTGGGGTCCGCCCTTCCTGAAGGACGCCCAGGGCCGCGACACCCACCAGTCGACCTACTTCACCGCCTGCAACCGGAACAAGCGCTCGGTCACGATCGACATGGCGACCGCCGAGGGCCAGGCGCTGCTGCGGCGCATGGCGGCCCAGAGCGATGTCCTGGTCGAGAACTTCAAGACCGGCGGCCTGAAGCAATACGGGCTCGACCACGAGAGCCTGCGCGCGGCCAACCCGCGCCTCATCTATTGCAGCGTGACCGGCTTCGGCCACGATGGCCCGCACGCCTCGCGCGCCGGCTACGACCTGATGATCCAGGCCACCAGCGGCATGATGAGCATCACCGGCCGTCCGGACGACGTGCCCGGCGGCGGTCCGCTGCGCGTGGGCGTGGCCCTGACCGATCTCTTCACCGGCGTCTATGCCAGCACCGCGGTCCTCGCCGCGCTCGAAGTGCGGCATCGCACCGGGGAGGGCCAGCACATCGACATGGCCCTGCTCGACGTCGGCATGGCGATCCTCGCCAACCAGGCCAGCGCCTTTCTCAACACCGGCGTGGCACCGCAGCGCCAGGGCAACAGCCATCCGAGCCTGGCGCCCTACCAGGACTTCCACACCGCCGACGGGGCGATGCTGCTGGCCATCGGCAACAACGGCCAGTTCGCGCGCTTCTGCGAAGCGGCCGGCCAGGCGGACTGGGCGGCCGATCCGCGCTTTGCCACCAACACGCTGCGCGTCGAGCACCGCGAGCTGCTGATCCCGCTGATGGAGGCGGTCACGCGCACCCGAAGCACGGCGCAATGGATCGCACTGCTGGAGGACAGGGCCGTGCCCTGCGGGCCGATCAACGACATCGCGCAAGCCTTCGACGACCCGCAAGTCAAGGCGCGCGGCCTGGCGGTGAGCCTGCCGCGCGATGCGGGCGACGGCATCGACCACATCGCCGGCGTGGCCAGTCCGCTGCGGCTGCAGGCCACGCCGCCGGTGCTGCGCCATGCACCGCCGGCGCTCGGCCAGCATACCGACGAGGTGCTGGCCGAATTCGGCGTCGATGCGGCCGGCCGCGAGGCGCTTCGAGCGGCAGGCGTGCTTTGAACGATCGGGGCGCGTCCGCCGCACCGCGCGCCAAGCGCGCCGCGGCCGCGCCTGCGCCCGACTCGCTGACGCCGGCGGACCGCTACCAGGAACTCTTCACGGCCGTCCAGTCGCAGCGCATCTTCGCCGACAGCAAGACCTTCGTCGACTGCGCGCCGCGCGTCGAGCCCGAGGCCATCCTGGCCGCCTTCCGGGCCCGGCGGGGCGAAGCCGGCTTCGACCTCGCGGACTTCGTGCACGCGCATTTCGAGGTGCTGCACCCGGAGCCGAGCGACTACGTCTCGGTGCCCGGCCAGCCGATCGCGGCGCACATCGAAGACCTCTGGCCGGTGCTCACGCGGCACCCGCTCGGGCATCCGCCCCGCTCCTCGCTGCTGCAACTGCCGCATGCCTACGTGGTGCCGGGCGGTCGCTTTCGCGAGCTCTACTACTGGGATTCGTACTTCACCATGCTCGGACTGAGCGGCGCGGCGCAGCGCCCGCTGATGCGCGACATGGTCGAGAACTTCGCCTACCTGATCGACACCTACGGCCACGTGCCCAATGGCACGCGCAGCTACTACCTGAGCCGCTCGCAGCCGCCGGTGTTCGCGCTGATGGTCGAGCTGGCGCAGCGCCATGGCGCCGCGCTGGAGATCGACTTCCTGCCTCAGTTGCGGCGCGAGCATGCCTTCTGGATGACTGGCAGCGACTCCCTCGACGAAGGCCACGCCGGCCACCGCGCCGTGCGGATGCCGGGCGGCGCGCTGCTCAACCGCTACTGGGATGAGCGCGACACGCCGCGCGAGGAGTCCTGGCTCGAAGACGTCTCGACCGCGCGCGCCACCCGGCGCGACCCGGGCGGCCTGTTTCGCGACATCCGTGCGGCCTGCGAATCGGGCTGGGACTTCAGCAGCCGCTGGCTGCGCGAGGTGGCGCCGAACCGCCGGGCCCACGGCCGCGCGCACGTGCGCGCCGCCACCGCCGCATCGCTGGCGAGCATCTGCACCACCGACATCCTGCCCGTCGATCTCAACGCCTTCATGCACAAGCTCGAAGCCAGGATCGCCGCGCTCTCGCAGCAGGCCGGCGACAGCGCCACCGCGCGGAAATTCGAGGCCCTGGCAGAAGCGCGCAAGGCGGCGATCAACGAATTCTTCTGGGACGCGCGGCAGGGCAGCTACGTCGATCACGATTGGCGGCTCGGCCAGCAGCGCAGCGGACTCACCGCGGCCTGTGTCGTGCCCCTGTTCGTGGGTGTCGCCGAAGCGGAGCAGGCCGCGGCGCAGGCCGCGACCCTGTCGCGCCGGCTGCTCGCGCCGGGCGGCCTCTCGCCCACCGAATTCAGCACCGACCAGCAGTGGGACCAGCCCAATGGCTGGGCCTGCCTGCAATGGATGGCGATCCGCGGCCTGGCCGACTATGGCCACCAGGCGCTCTCGCACAGCATCGCCAGGCGCTGGCTGGCGACCGTGGCAGCGGTCTACGAGCGCCAGGGCAAGCTGGTCGAGAAATACGCCCTGCGCCAGCTCGACCACGAGGCGACCACCGGCGGCAGCGGCGGCGAGTATCCGCTGCAGGACGGCTTCGGCTGGACCAGCGGCGTCACCGCCGCGCTGCTGGCCGAGCAGCCGCAACACAGCGCGCATGGCTGTGTCGCGCATTCGGCGGCACCGCTGCATCCCTGAACCCGGGCCGGCCCGGCAGGCCGTCTCGGCTCTGCACGCCAAGCCACACCCCTGCGCTCACAGCGCGCGGCTGGCCAGCGCCAGCGCGAACACCACCACGCCGAGCACCAGGTTCACGCCCACCAGGCGCCGGATGAGGTTCAGATGGGCAGCAGCCACCGGCCACTCGCGGGCCGCGACGGCGCGCTGCAGCCGCGGGAAGGGCGCGAACCGGATGTGCAGGAACAAGGCCATCATCAGCAGCCCGATGGCCAGCATGGCATGCACGTTCCAGGGAACATGCGCAAAGCCGCCGAGCAGCCAGACCATCAGCAGCCCGCTCGCCAGCAGCAAGACGATGGCGCCCGACACCGCGGCGAGGAAGCGTGACAGCGTCGCCGCCATGAACGGCAGCCGCAGCGGCGGCTCCAGAGTCGCGGCGGCGGCGGGGCGCACCGCGAAATGCAGGGTCGCCATGCCGCCGACCCAGAAGGCGGCGGCAACCAGGTGCAGGAACAGCAGAAGGGCGGGCAGCAAGCTCATGGCCCAAGCCTAGACCCAAATGCCCCGCCGTGCCGGGTCCTGGCGGCTTTCAGTCGAGTCGCGATGCTTTGGTTTTCAGGTGGTTGTCCTTGTCCGCCAGGGCGGCATCAGGGGCGCAGCACCACCCGGTCGCTGCTGCCGGACAGCACCAGTCGGTAGGCCTGCAGGGCCTGGTCGAGCCCGAATGCGCGGGCCACCGGAAAGGGCTTCAGGGTGCCGCGCTCGAAGCCCTCGCGCATCGCGTCCAGCTGGGTGGTCGCGGTGATGCAATCCATGGCCAGCGAATCCACCCCGACGAAGGTGTGCATGCCGCGATAGAAGGCGAAGATGTCGAAGGGGACGGCGCGGTCCTGGGTGGAGATCAGGATCTGCGTCGCACCCTTGGCCATCGACTGGTTCGCGGCCTCGAAGTAGGGGCTGCCCACGGTGTTGTAGACCAGGTCGGCGCCGCGGCCGTCGGTCAGCTCGCGCACACGCTCGGCGATGTCGCCCTGCGTGGCATCGATCACGTCCAGCGGCGAATTCGAAAAGCCCTGGTAGGGACCGCCCTGCCGCTGCACCGCGATCGTCCGGGCGCCCCCCTGCGTGGCCAGCTGCACCGCGGCCTGCCCCACCTTGCCGTTGGCGCCGAGCACCAGCACGGTCTGCCCGGGCTGCGGCATGCCGCTGCGGCGAAAGCCCTCATAGGCGGTGACGAAGGGCACCCCGACCGCGCCGGCCTCGTCCATCGAGATGCTGTGCGGGCGCTCGCGCAGGGCGGCCACCGGCAACACCAGGAAGCGCGCATGCGAGCCGTCCTGCGTGATGCCGATGTCGCCGCCCGAGCCGTAGACCTCGCGGCCGATCCATTCGCCGGGGCCGTCGACCACCGTGCCGGCGAAGTCGCGCCCCGGCGTGCGCGGCCAGACGGCCTTGGGCATCAGGCCGAAGCTGGCCTTGACGTCGCTCGGATTGACCGCCGCCGCACCGACCCGCACCACCGCGAAGCCCGGTCGCGCGGCGGGCTGCGCTTGCGGCAGGCAATCGAGTTGCAGGGCGTCGATGTCGGCAGCCTTGCGCGACAGGCGCAGGGCCTGTGCGCCGCCCTCCATGGCCGGCGCACTCATGCCCGGCCCTCCGGCAGCCCCAGCATCGCCCTCGCCTCGCGGGCGCTGGCGACTTCGCCGCCCAGGCTCTCGATGATGGCGCGCGCCTTGGCCACCAGCTGGGCATTGCTCTGGGCCAGCACGCCTTTCTCGAGGTAGATGTTGTCCTCCATGCCGACCCGCACGTGGCCGCCCAGCAGCCAGGCCTGGGCGAGGATCGGGAACTCCATGCGGCCGATGCCGAAGGCGCTCCAGAAGGCGCCGCGCGGCAGCATGTCGCGGGCATACAGCATCGTCTGCGGCGTCGGCATGAAGCCGTACTTCACGCCCAGCACCAGGGTCCACATGGCCGGGCCTTCGAGCGTGCCGTCGGCGATCAGGTCGAGCGCCATGTGGATGTCGCCGGAATCGAAGATCTCCAGCTCGGGCTTCACGCCGGCTTCGCGGATCACCCGGGCCATGCGGCGCACGTTCCGGGGCGTGTTGATGACGACGTCGGGGCCCGAGTTCATCGTGTTGAGGTCCAGCGAGCAGATGTCGGGCCTGATCAGCGCGATGTGCTCGACGCGCTTCTCGGGCGCCAGCAGGGTGCTGCCCGGCGCGGCCACCTTCGGATCGTCCTCGCTCGGAATGAAGCGCCCGCCCGGGCCCGTGGTGAGGTTGATGATCAGCGCCCGGTTCGCACGCCGGATGCGCTCGACCACCTCGCGATAGAGCTCGACCTGCATCGAGGGCTGGCCCGTCTCGGGGTCGCGCACGTGGATGTGCACCTGGCCCGCGCCGGCCTCGGCGGCGGCCAGGCATTCGTCGGCGATCTGCGCCGGCGTGATCGGCAGATGAGGCGTCTGCTCCGGCTTCACCAGGTTGCCGGTGATCGCGCAAGTGATGAGGGTCTTGCCCGTATTCACAGATGCCTCCCGCCGTCGACCACGATCCGGGTGCCGGTGACGAAGCGCATCGTGGTGGCGAGCGCTTCGACGGCGCCGGCCACGTCCTCGGGCAGCCCGATGCGCCCGAGCGGTGTGCTGCTCGCCATCTTGGCGCTGAAGTCCTGGCCGCGCCCCGCAACGAAGCCGGATTCGACCGCGCCCGGCGACACCGACACCACGCGCACGGCCGGTGCCAGCACCTTGGCCAGC
>DASXKG010000010.1:0-3928 GCA_036496965.1 Variovorax sp. | reverse complement strand
GCCAATCCCTCGATCGCGCCCGCGAAGCCGGGTCGCGATGGCCTGGTGTGGGTGCTGTTCGGCGCCTGTCGGGTGGTTGCGTGGGTCGCGGTCGACGGCGGCGCCCCGCCTGCCTTGGTCTTGCCGCTGGTGCGGCCGCTCTGATTCGCTGGGGCGAGATCGCCTGCATCCGCCGCGCCGCTCGAAGGATTCTGCGTAGTGGTCGGGCAGGAAGCCGAGCCGCTCAGCCCACCACGTAGTCCGGATACTTGGTACGGATCTCGTCGATGAAGGCCAGCGTGCCGGCCAGGTGGGATCGCAGTGCATCCTGCGCGGCCTCGGGATCGCGCCGCTCGATCGCATTGACGATGGCGCGATGGTCCTTCACCACGGATTGCGCCTTGCCCTTGGCCGGCAGGTGCAGGCGACGCAGGCGGTCGACGTGGCCGCTGCGCTGGCGCACCAGCTGCCACAACTCGCCGAAGCCCGCGGCTTCGTACATCTCGCGGTGGAAGTCGCGATCGGCCAGCGTGAAGTCGCCGTAGGCCTGGGGTGCCAGTGCCTTCGTCTGGCGCTCGATGTGGCCGCGCAGCCGCGCCACCAGAGCGGCCCCCGCGGCCGCGTCGCCGGCGGCATGCGCGCGCACCAGTTCCAGCTCGATCGATCGACGCAGGAAATGCGCCTGCCTGGCCGCGGCGATGTCGATGCGGCTGACAAGGGTGGCATGCTGCGGGAAGATGTCCACCAGCCCTTCCTCGCCCAGCTTCATGAGCGCATCGCGCACCGGTGTCTGGCTCACGCCGTAGCGCTCGGCCAATTCGGCGCGCGACAACAGCACGCCCGGTGCCAGTTCCAGCGAGACGATGAGTTCGCGCAGGGCGTCGAACACCTGCGGCGCGGCATAGCGCGAGCGGTCCATGCGAAGCGGGGGAATGCGAGCGAGGGCGTCCATGGTCAGCGCGATTCTAGGGTGTCGTCAGGGTTTACCGTACTACTGCACTAATATATTAATGCTTTAATGCAGCCATGAGCTCGACTTCCAAGCCAAAAACGAAAGCCCCCGAAGACCTGCGCAGCGCCCGCTGGTTCGAACCCGACGACCTGCGCTCCTTCGGCCACCGCTCGCGCATCATGCAGATGGGCTACGCGCCGGCCGACTGGGTCGGCAAGCCGCTGATTGCCATCGTCAACACCTGGTCGGACATCAACCCCTGCCACACGCATTTCAAACAGCGGGTCGAGGACGTCAAGCGCGGAATCCTGCAGGCCGGCGGCTTCCCGGTCGAGCTGCCCGCCATCTCACTGGCCGAGGCCTTCGTCAAGCCGACCACCATGCTCTACCGCAACCTGCTCGCCATGGAGACCGAAGAGCTGCTGCGCAGCCATCCGGTCGACGGCGCGGTGCTGATGGGCGGCTGCGACAAGACCACCCCGGGCCTGGTGATGGGCGCGATCAGCGCCGGCCTGCCCTGCATCTACCTGCCGGCAGGTCCGATGCTGCGCGGCAACTGGAAGGGCCAGGTGCTCGGTTCCGGCTCGGACGCCTGGAAGCTGTGGGACGAGCGCCGTGCCGGCAACATCAGCAAGCAGCAATGGCTGGAGGTGGAAGGCGGCATTGCGCGCAGCCACGGCACCTGCATGACGATGGGCACCGCCGCCACGATGATGGGCATCGCCGAGGCGATCGGGCTGACGCTCCCGGGTGCCTCCTCGATCCCGGCGCCCGACATGAACCACCCGCGCATGGCGGCCGAGTGCGGCCGCCGCATCGTCGACATGGTGTGGCAGGACCTGACGCCGCAGCGGCTCTTCAGCCGGGCTTCGTTCGAGAACGGCATCGCCGTCGCGATGGCGATGGGCTGCTCCACCAACGCGATCATCCACCTGGTGGCGATGTCGCGCCGCGCCGGCGCCCACTGCGCGGTGGGCCTGGACGACTTCGACGCCGCCAGCCGCCGCGTGCCGGTGTTGGCCAACATCCGGCCGAGCGGCGACACCTATTTGATGGAAGACTTCTTCTACGCCGGGGGTCTGACGGGGCTGATGAACCGCATGCGCTCGCTGCTGCAGCAGGATGCCATGACCGTCACCGGCCGCACGCTGGGTGAGAACATCGAAGGCGCCGAGGTCCACAACGACGACGTGATCCGCCCGCTCGACAACCCGCTGTACGCGGAAGGCGCGCTGGCGGTGCTGCGCGGCAACCTCGCCCCGGATGGCTGCGTCATAAAACCCAGCGCCTGCGAGCCGCGCTTCTTAAAGCATTCCGGGCCGGCGCTGGTGTTCGACGATTATCCGGCGATGAAGGAAGCGATCGACCGCGACGACCTCGATGTCACGGCCGACCACGTGGTGGTGCTGCGCAATGCCGGCCCGCAGGGCGGCCCGGGCATGCCGGAATGGGGCATGCTGCCGATCCCCACCAAGCTGGTGAAGCAAGGGGTGCGCGACATGCTGCGGCTGTCGGATGCGCGCATGAGCGGCACCAGCTACGGCGCCTGCATCCTGCATTGCGCGCCGGAAGCGTACATCGGCGGACCGCTGGCGCTGGTGCGCACCGGCGACCTGATCAGCGTCGACGTGCCGGCGCGGCGCATCCAGCTGGAGGTGAGCGAGACCGAACTCGCCCAGCGGCGCGCCGAGTGGAAGGCGCCGCCGCCGCGCTTCGAACGCGGCTACGGCCACATGTTCTCGCGCCACATCCTGCAGGCCGACATCGGCTGCGATTTCGACTACCTGGAAACCGGCTTCGGTGCGCCGGTGACCGAACCCGTCATCTATTGAGGACCGATCCATGCCCCTGCATCCCCAGACCCGCGAGCAACTGATGGGCGTGAGCTGCGCCACGCTGTGCACCGCCCTCTTCAAGCGCGGCCTGCGCAACCAGTGCCTGCAGGACGTGCATCCGCTCGCCCCCGGAAAGCCGAACATGGTGGGCGAGGCCTACACGCTGCGCTACATCCCGGCGCGCGAGGACCTGAACCCGATCTCGGTCTTCAACGACCGCGGCCATCCGCAGCGCAAGGCGGTGGAGGAATGCCCGCCCGGCGCAGTGCTGGTGATGGACAGCCGCAAGGACGCGCGCGCCGCTTCGGCCGGCGGCATCCTGGTGTCGCGGCTGATGAAGCGCGGTGTTGCCGGCGTCGTGACCGACGGCGGCTTTCGCGACTCGCCCGAGATCGCCAAGCTCGACATCCCGGCCTACCACCGGCGGCCGTCCTCGCCGACCAACCTCACGCTGCACCAGGCGCTGGACATCAACGTGCCGATCGGCTGCGGCGATGTCGCCGTGTTCCCGGGCGACGTGGTCGTCGGCGACGGCGAAGCCGTGGTCGTGATCCCGCAGGGCATCGCCGCCGAGATCGCCGCCGAGGCCGTCGAGATGACGGCCTTCGAGGATTTCGTGACCGAGCAGGTGCTCGGGGGCCGTTCGATCCTGGGCCTGTACCCGCCGACCGACGAAGGGGTGCGCGCGCAGTTCGCCGCCTGGCGCAGCCAGCACGGCCGCTGAGCGGCGAAGTCGCGCATGCCCTCCCGCTTCCCGATCGGAGACATCTTCATGACATCGTCGATATCCCGGCGGCACGCGCTCGTCGCCACCGGCCTGGCGCTTGCCGATGGGGCCGCCTTCGGCCAGGCCCCCGCTTATCCGACCCGGCCGGTCACGCTGATCGTGCCGTTCCCGCCCGGCGGCGGCACCGACGTGGCGGCGCGCATCATCGCGCAGAAGCTCCAGCAGCGCTGGGGCCAGTCGGTGATCGTGGAGAACCGCGCCGGCGCGGCCGGCGTGCTCGGCGCCGACGTGGTGGCCAAGGCCAAGCCCGACGGCTATACGCTCTTGGCCGGCAACATCGGCACGCAGTCCATCAATCCGCTGCTCTACAAGCGGCTGCCCTACAACCCCGACAAGGCCTTCGAGCCGGTCTCGCTGGTCGCGGAACTGCCGATG
>DASXKG010000009.1:0-3234 GCA_036496965.1 Variovorax sp. | reverse complement strand
CGGAGCGCATCGCGCGGTTGCCCAGCGTCTCGGAGGCCGCCTGCAGCGCGCGCAGGATCGGCACACCGGCGGTGGCGAGCATGGCCAGCGTGCTGGCGAAGCGCGCCGCGTTGTAGCCGCGCGCCAGCTTGCCGACCAGCGGCAGGTTGAGCCACGCCGCATCGAAGCGTTCGCGCACCGATTCGCGCGCGAGCGCCATCCGGGCCGCGACGAACAGCAGCACGATCACGCCCAGCACCGCCCAGCCGTAGTTGCGCACCAGCGAACTCAGCCCGAGCATCCCCACGGTGAGGATCGGCAGCGCGTGCTTGGTGCCGGCAAACACGTTGGCCACCTGCGGCACCACGTAGCTGACCAGGAAGATCACGATCACGATCGCCACCAGCGTGACGATGGCGGGATATACCGCCGCCGCCACCAGCTTCTGCTGCAGCGCCTCCCGTTGTTCGAGGTCGTCGGCCAGGCGCTCGAGCACCAGGCCCAGGTTGCCGGTCTGCTCGCCGGCGCCGATCACCGCGGTGTAGATCGGCGAGAACTCGCG
This sequence comes from Variovorax sp., assembly GCA_036496965.1. Taxonomy (GTDB): domain Bacteria; phylum Pseudomonadota; class Gammaproteobacteria; order Burkholderiales; family Burkholderiaceae_C; genus Variovorax. Next base: position 2,693 of record DASXKG010000009.1, on the reverse strand, counting down.
CGGATGCTGCGACAGCGCGCGGCCGAAGGGTGCGCCGGCATTGACCTCGGCGCGCAGCGATGCCACCAGGTTGCGCTGGGCTTCGGACTCGGCCTCGTCGGTCAAGGCGGTCAGCGCCCGTTCGAGCGACAGCCCGGAGGACACCAGCCCGGCGATCTGCCGCGTCCAGACCGCCAGCGTGGTCGAGGTGAAGATCCGGCCGCCGCCATAGACACGCCGCCAGTCCCGCGTCGCCGGCACGCCGCTCTCGACGCTGCCGACCGCCGTCACCGCCAGCGGAATCAGCGCCTGCGCGCGCAGCATCCCGCGCGCAGCGCGCGCGGTGTCGGCCTCGAGCACGCCCTTGCGCGGCTGGCCCTGCGCGTCGATGGCCTCAAATGAATATGCAGGCATGGCTACATTCTCGCCCAGCCTTTCGGCGGCCCGGGCTAGTCTCGTGTGACGCGCAGCAATTCGGCGCGCGAGGTGATGCCGGTCCGAACCAGCCGGTCGCCGTCCTCGCGCATCGAATGCAGGCCCCCGCGCTCGGCCGCCACGAAGATCTGGCTCTCGGCCGCGCGGCCGTGGATCAGCGCCTGCACCTGGGCGTCGGCCACCAGCAGCTCGAAGATGCCGGTGCGGCCCTGATAGCCGGTCTGCCCGCAGACCTCGCAGCCCACGGGCTGCGCCTCTTCGCCATGCTCCGTCGGCGCGGCGCACACCGGGCAGAGCTTGCGCACCAGGCGCTGCGCCAGCACGCCGAGCAGCGACGAACTCAGCAGGAAGGGCTCCACGCCCATGTCGGTCAGGCGGGTCACGGCACTGACCGAATCGTTGGTGTGCAGCGTGGCCAGCACCAGGTGGCCGGTGAGCGAGGCCTGGATCGCGATCTGCGCGGTCTCGAAGTCGCGGATCTCGCCGATCATGATCACGTCCGGGTCCTGGCGCAGGATGGCGCGCAGGGCCTTGGCGAAGGTCAGGTCGATCTTGGCATTGACCTGGGTCTGGCCCACGCCCGGCAGCTCGTACTCGATCGGATCCTCGACCGTCATGATGTTGCTGCTGGCCGAATCGAGCCGGCTCAGCGCAGCATAGAGCGTGGTGGTCTTGCCCGAGCCGGTCGGGCCGGTCACCAGGATGATCCCGTGCGGCTGCGCGATCAGCTGTTCGAAGCGGCCCAGCGTCTCGCCCTGCATGCCCACGGATTCGAGCGTGAGCTTGCTTTCGGTCTTGTCGAGCAGCCGCAGCACCGCGCGCTCGCCGTGGGCGGAGGGCAGCGTCGAGACCCGCACATCGACGGCGCGCGTGCCGATGCGCAGGCTGATCCGCCCGTCCTGCGGCAGGCGCTTCTCGGCGATGTCGAGGTCGGCCATGATCTTCAGCCGCGAGATCAGCGCCGCATGCAGCGCGCGATTGGGCTGCACCACTTCGCGCAGCGTGCCGTCGATGCGAAAGCGCACCGAGGAGGTCCGCTCGTAGGGCTCGATGTGGATGTCGCTCGCGCCGTCGCGCGCGGCCTGCGTGAGCAGCGCATTCAGCATCCGGATGATCGGCGCGTCGCCGGCGGATTCGAGCAAGTCCTCGACCGCGGGCAGCTCCTGCATCATGCGCGACAGGTCGGCGTCGCTCTGCACCTCGCTGACCACCGCGGCCGCGTTCGATTCGCCCTTGGCATAGGCGGCGCTGATGCGCTGCGCCAGCTGGTCAGGCGACAGCGGCTCGAAGGCCTTGACCTGGTATTTGCGCAGCACCTCGCCGAGGGCGCTGCGCGGCGCCTGGCGCGGCATCCAGAGCGTCAGGCCGCCATCGTCCGACTGCTCCAGGAGCAGCTGGTTGCCACGGGCGAAGGCGTAGGGCAGTGGGTAGCGCATGGGCACAAAAAGAAAGAGGACTGGCTAAGGCAGTTCGCGCGCGGTGGCCGGGTCCGCGGTGGGCGGCAGGGCGCCCTTCAACGGCCCGCTGTTCAGCAAGGAGCCGCCATTTTGCTGCTGGATTTCGCTCGGCGACAGGGGCGGCGGCACCAGCCGCGTGCCTTCGACGCGGTGCGCCGGCGCCGGCGGCAGCGGCGGCAGCAGCGCGCCGGCATCGACGCCCTTGAGCATCGGGCTGTTCTGCGGCTGGACGCCCTGCTGCAGCGTACGGATCTGGTCGTAGCGGTCGACCGTGAGCTGGTCGCCGGTGACGTTGTCGCGCACCACCAGCGGACGCAGGAACACCATCAGGTTGGTCTTGGTGCGGGTGCGGCTCGAGTTCTTGAAGAGGTTGCCGAGGATCGGGATGTCGCCGGCAAACGGGATCTTGTCGGTCGAGTCGGAATACTCGTCCTGCAGCAGGCCGCCGAGGACGATGATGTTGCCGTCGTCGACCACCACGTTCGATTCGATGCTGCGCTTGTTGGTGGTCGGGCCGAGGCTGTTGCTGGCGGTCGATGCAAGGATGGTCGAGACCTCCTGGTAGATCGACATCTTCACGCTGTTGTTCTCGTTGATCTGCGGCTTCACGCGCAGGGTCAGGCCGACGTCCTCGCGCGTGATGGTCTGGAACGGATTCACCGAGCCGTTGGCCGCGCCGGTGTTGGTGAACTGGCCGGTCACGAAGGGCACGTTCTGGCCGATCACGATCTTCGCTTCCTCGTTGTCCAGCGTCAGCAGGGTGGGCGTCGACAGCACGTTGCCCGAGCCGTTGCTCTGCAGGAAGTTGGCCAGGAAGCTCAG
>DASXKG010000008.1:0-4390 GCA_036496965.1 Variovorax sp. | reverse complement strand
GCCGACGCGGCCGGCATCAAGGTGGTCGCCGACGAACGCTATGCGCGCACCGATTCTTCCGTGACCGGCCAGATCCTGAAGATCGTCTCGGCCCATCCCGACGCGGTGTTCGCGGGCAGTTCCGGTACGCCCGGTGCACTGCCTTTCTTGGCACTGGCCGAGCGCGGCTACAAGGGTCAGATCTATGGCAACCACGGGCTCATCAACGCCGACTTCGTGCGCGTCGGCGGTGAGTCCATCGAGGGCCTGCAAGTCCCCAGCGGGCCGGTGCTGGTGGCCGACCAGCTGCCCGACAGCAATCCGATCAAGAAGGTCTCGCTGGCCTTCCGCGCGGCCTACCAGAAGGCCAATGGCACGCTGCCGACCGACGCCTTCTCGGCCTACACCTACGACGCCTACCTGCTGCTGGCCGATGCCGCCGCGCGCACCCAGGGCGAGCCCGGCACGCCGGCCTACCGCACGGCGCTGCGCGATGCGATCGTCAGCACCCGCGAGTTGGTCGGCACCCACGGCGTCTACAACTTCAAGCCCGGCGACCGCTACGGCTCCGACAAGCGTGCGGTGGTGATCATCCGCAGCGAAAAGGGTCAGTGGAAGCTGGTTCCGTAGCCAGCGCAGCACTGCCATGACTTCCTATCGCGACCGACCCGATGCCCTGCGCGCCCTGGTCCAGGACGACCGCGTGCACCGCGAGCTCTACCTGAGCGAGGAACTGTTCGCCCTCGAGCAGGAGCGCCTGTTCGCCCGCAGCTGGCTGTATGTCGGCCATGCGAGCCAAGTGCCGAACGCGGGCGACTTCTGGTCGCTCGACCTGGCAGGGCGTCCGGTGATGATGGTGCGCCAGCCCGACGGCGCGGTGCGCGTGTTCTACAACCGCTGCGCGCACAAGGGCAGCCGGCTGGTCAGCGACGAAAGCGGCAGCACCGGGCGCTTCTTCCGCTGTCCCTATCACTCGTGGACCTACAAGCTCGACGGCGCCCCGCTGGCCCTGCCGCTGAAGGCCGGCTACGAAGGCACGCGGCTCTCCGAATGCGAATCCGGCCGGGGACTGGGCGAGGTCGCGCAGGTGCATGTGTATCGCGACTTCGTGTTCGCGCGGCTGGCGACGGAAGGTCCGTCCTTCGCAGACTACTTCGGCGAGGTGCTGCCGGCGATCGACAACATGGTCGACCGCTCGCCCGAGGGCCGGCTGAGCGTGGGCGGCGGCGTGCTGCGCAACATCATCCATTGCAACTGGAAGATGTACCTCGAGAACATCAACGACACCGTGCATCCCATGTCCACGCACGAGTCGGCCACGCAGGCCGCCGCGACGCTCTGGCGGGGCCGCGGACCGGAGGAGCGCAAGCCGATGGCGATGGAGCAGATCCTGCCTTTCGGCTCGGGCTACGACTTCTTCGACAAGATGGGCGGCCGTGTGTTCGCCAACGGGCACAGCGTTCTGGGCGTGAATTTCAGCATCCACTCCAACTACGCGCAGCTGCCCGACTACGAGGCGGCGATGAGCGCCGCCCACGGCGCCGAACGCGCGGCCGAGATCCTGCAGCGCTCGCCGCAGAACTCGGTCCTGTTCCCGAGCCTGTCGGTCAAGGGCTCGCCGCAGGCGATCCGCGTGATCCGGCCGCTGGCCGCCAACCGCACGCTGATCGAGGCCTGGAGCTTTCGTGCCGCCGGCGCGCCGGACCTGCTGTTCGAGCGTGCGATGGGCTACAACCGGCTGGTCTTCTCGCCGATGTCGGTGGTGGCGCACGACGACGTCCACCTCTTCGAGAGCATGCAGCAGGGCCTGCGCGCCGAAGGCAACGAATGGGTCAGCCTGCATCGCAACTTCGATCCGGCCGAGCTGGCGCAGCCGACGCTCACCACCAACGGCACCAACGAACTGCTGATGCGCAACCAGTTCCGCGCCTGGGCGAAGTTCATGGCGCCCGCGCCAGCCGAGGCCGGCCTGTGACCGATCCCTGCGACTTCATTGCCGCCGAGGCGGCCCTGCTCGACGCCCGGCGCTTCGACGACTGGCTGGCGCTGTTCACCGAAGACGGGCACTACTGGGTGCCGCTGCAAGGCGCCGCGCAGGCCGATCCGCATGCGCACAATTCGATCGCCTACGAGGACCGCCTGCTGCTGCAGCTGCGCGTCGATCGGCTGAAGAATCCGCGTGCCCATTCGCAGCATCCGGCGAGCCATTGCCAGCACGTGCTGCAGCGCTCGACGATCGAGCACGAGGATGCGGCCAGCGGCGAGATCGCGCTGCGCACGCCCTTCCTCTACATCGAGCAGCGCGGCGACGACCAGGTGCTGCTGGCGGGCAGCTGCCGCCATCTGCTGGTGCCCGCGCCGGCCGGCTGGGCCATCCGCCAGAAGCGCGTCGACCTGCTCGGCGCAGGCCGTGCCCTGCCCGCCATCCAGTTGTTCATCTGATGAGCGACGCACGCTCATCCCCATTCCAAACCACCAGGAGTTGCCTCATGAAGATCTCGATTCGGACCTTGGCGCGCGGCGCCGTCGCCATGGCGTTGGGCACGGGCCTCGCGGCAGCGGCGTTCGCCGCCGATCTCAAGGTCGGATTGAGCGTGTCGCTCTCCGGCCCGAACTCGTCGCTCGGCGTGCCCTATGCCAAGGGCATGCAGGCCGCGCTGGCCTACAAGCCCGAAGTCAACGGGCACAAGATCCAGCTGATCGTGCTGGATGACGGCTCCGACCCCACCACCGCCGGGCGCAATGCGCGCAAGCTGGTCGAGGAGGACAAGGTCGACGTCCTGATGGGCACCTCGGGGGTGCCGGCGGCCATCGCCATGGCGCAGGTCGCGCGCGACGCCAAGGTGCCGATGATCGGCCTCACGCCGATCCAGCTCGATCCGGCCGAGAACCCCTGGGTCTTCACCGTGGCGCAGCCGACGCAGCTGATGGTCGACGCGGTGGTCCAGCGGATGAAGAAGGACGGCGTCAAGACGGTCGGCTACATCGGCTTCTCCGATGCCTGGGGCGATCTCGTCTACGACGCACTGATGAAGGCGGCGCCCGGCGCCGGCATCCAGGTGCTGGGCAACGAGCGCTACGCGCGCTCCGACCAATCGGTCACCGGCCAGATCCTCAAGCTGATGGCGATGCATCCCGATGCGGTGATGACCGGCGGCGCCGGCACGCCGGGCGCGCTGCCCTACCTGGCGCTGTCGGAGCGCGGCTTCAAGGGCCCGGTGTACGGCCAGCACGGCCTCATCAACCCCGACTTCGTGCGGGTGGTGGGTGCGGCCGGACAGGGCGCGCAGATGCCCACCGGCCCGGTGATCGTGGCCGAGCAGCTGCCGGACGGCTATCCGACCAAGAAGATCGCGCTGGACTTTCGTGCCATCTTCCAGAAGGTGAACAACGCGCCGACCAGCGACGCCTTCTCGGCCTATTCATTCGACGCCTGGCTGGTCTTCGCCGATGCCGCGGCGCGCGCCAAGGGCGAGCCCGGCACGCCCGAATTCAGGCTCTCGCTGCGCGACGCCATCGCCAGCACCAAGGAGGTCGTGGGCACCCATGGCGTCTACAACTTCAAGCCCGGCAATCTGTACGGCGTCGACGAACGGGCCCGCGTGATCGTCAAGCTAGACAACGGCCAGTGGAAGCTGGCGCCCTGATGAATGTGGCCCCCACGCTCCCCCACTGCGTGTGGGTCGCTGCCCCCCGAGGGGGCAATAGCAGGCCGCCCGTCTGCGCGAAGCGCGGACTTCGCCGCGCTGGCGGCCCGGCGCCGGCCTGGTTCCGCTTCAACCTCTGGATGATGATGGGAAGGAATATTCGATGACTTGGGACGTGGCGCTCATTCTGGCCAGCGACGGGCTCGCCAACGGCGCGGTCTATCTGCTGGCCGGGCTCGGGCTGGTATTGATTTTCTCGGTCACGCGCGTGGTGTTCGTGCCCTTCGGCGACATCGCGGCCTTCGCGGCGTTGACGCTTGCCGCCTTCGAGACCGACCGCCTGCCGCCCACCATCGGCCTGGTGATCGTGCTGGCGGTGCTGGCGGTGCTCACCGAAGTCGTGAGCCTGGCCCGGCACGGCGAGCGCGAGAAGATTCCGCGTGCGCTGCTGGCCTGGGGCGTGCTGCCCTTGCTGCCCTGCGTGCTGGCCTGGGCCGTGGCCCGGCCCGGCATCCCGGCGCCGGTGCAGATCGCCGCGACCGTGCTGCTGGTGGTGCCGATCGCGCCGCTGCTGGCACGGCTGGTGTTCCAGCCGATCGCGGATGCCTCCGTGCTGGTGCTGCTGATCGTGTCGCTGGCGCTGCACTTCCTGCTGTCGGGTCTGGGGCTGCTCTTTTTCGGGCCCGAAGGCTCGCGCACCCATCCGCTGGCGGCGGGCAGCTTCGCGATCGGCGACAGCTTCACGGTCAGCGCGCAGGTGGTGC
>DASXKG010000007.1:0-5548 GCA_036496965.1 Variovorax sp. | reverse complement strand
TGCGTCTTCGTCGCAATGCCGGCTTCCTTCCGTCTGCACCGTGCTCTAGGATCGAATGGCGGTCGCGCAAGGAGGCACCATGGAAACGCCCGTCATCACCCAGGTTCTGGTTCTCGGTGCCGGCAAGGTCGGCAGCACGGTGGCGGACATGCTGGCCGAGTACCACCGTCTGCCCGTCACGCTGGCGGACCGGGAGCACCCGCGGCACGAGCCCGATGACCGGCTGGTGACGCGCACCATCGTCGATGCCGGGCAGGAGGCATCGCTCGCCGCCGCGCTAGCCGGCCACCAGGTGGTGATCAATGCGCTGCCCTTCTTTCTCGCCGCGCGCGTGGCAGCGGCTGCGCGCGCCTCGGGCGTGCACTACTTCGATCTGACCGAAGACGTGGCCGCCACCACCGAGATCCGTGCCCTGGCCGATGGCGCCGACAGCGTGCTGATGCCGCAGTGCGGCCTCGCGCCCGGTGTGATCGGCATGCTGGGCGGCGATCTGGCAGGGCGGTTCGACGCATTGCACGATCTGCACCTGCGCGTGGGTGCACTGTCGCGCCATGCAAGCAACGGACTGCGCTACAACTTCACCTGGAGCATCGACGGCGTCATCAACGAGTACTGCCATCCATGCGCGGCCATCGTGCAGGGACGGCCGGTGTCGGTGCAGCCGCTGGAAGGGCACGAGACGCTGGTGCTCGACGGAGACACCTACGAAGCCTTCAACACCTCGGGTGGACTCGGCACGCTGTGCGAGTCGCTCGCCGGACGCGTGCGCAGCCTCGACTACAAGACGATCCGCTACCCCGGCCACCGCGACGCCATGGCACTGCTGCTGAACGACCTGCGGCTCGGCGAGCGCCGCGACCTGCTGCGCCAGGTGCTCGAGCATGCCGTGCCGCACACCCGCGAGGACCGGGTGATCGTGTTCGCGTCGGCATCCGGACTGCGCGCCGGCCGCCTCGAGCAGGAGACGCGGATGGCCCGCATCCATGGCGGCCGGCTGCGCGGCGTGGACCGTACCGCGATCGAACTGGCGACGGCGGCGGGTGTGGTCGGCGTGTTCGAACTGCTGCGCAGCGGCCGCTTGCCGGCGCGTGGCTTCGTGGCGCAGGAGCAGGTAGGGCTCGCGGCTTTCCTCGGCACCCGTGTCGGTGGCTGCTATGCCGCGTTGGGCGACACGCAAGCAGGCGCGGCGCAGTCCGGCCCGCACCCCGGCCAGACCCACTCGCACAGCTGGCCGCCGCCGGCCCGGCGCCGCGCGGCGAAGGGGGTCGCACCATGAACGACCTGCCGGCCCTGTTCGAGCGCTGCGGCATCGACCGGGCGGCGCTGTCGGGCGGCACGCTGCCCGTGCGCTGCGCCATCGATGGCGCGCAACTGGCGCGCCTGCATGAAACCCCGGTCGCATCGATGCCCGCGTTGATCGCCCGCTCGCAGGCGGCCTTCCGCCACTGGCGCGAGGTGCCGGCGCCGGCGCGCGGCGAACTGGTCCGGCTCTGGGGCGAAGAACTTCGCCGGGCCAAGGCCGACATCGGCCGGGTCATCTCGATCGAGGTCGGCAAGATCGCCCAGGAAGGCCTGGGCGAGGTGCAGGAAGGGGTGGACATCTGCGAGTTCGCGCTCGGCCTGTCGCGCCAGCTCTACGGCCGGACCATCGTGTCGGAGCGGCCCGGCCACCGGATCATGGAGCAGTACCACCCGCTGGGGCCGGTGGCCGTCATCACCGCCTTCAACTTCCCGAGCGCGGTGTTTGCCTGGAATGCGGCGCTCGCGCTGGTGTGCGGCGATCCGGTGATCTTCAAGCCTTCCGAGAAAGCGCCCCTGTCGGGGCTGGCGACCTTCAAGGCGCTGGAGCGCGCCATGGCCCGCTTCGGCGAGCGCGCGCCGCACGGGCTGGCCCAGGTCGTGATCGGAGGCGCGGCGCAAGCGCAGGCGCTGGTCGACAGCCGGGACATCGCGCTGGTCTCGGCGACCGGCTCGACGCGCATGGGTCGCGAGGTCGGCCCGCGGGTGGCGGCGCGCTTCGGCCGGCGCATCCTCGAGCTGGGCGGCAACAACGCGATGGTGGTGACGCCGGCAGCCGACCTCGACATGGCGCTGCGGGCCATCCTGTTCAGTGCCGTGGGCACGGCCGGCCAGCGCTGCACCTCGCTGCGCCGACTGATCGTCCAGCGCACGGTCAAGGAGGCCTTGATCGCGAAATTGCTGCCGGCCTATGCAGGCCTGCGCATCGGCGATCCGCTGCAGGAGGGCACGCTGGTCGGCCCCTTGATCGACGAGGCGGCCTACGACGCGCTGCAGCGCGCCATCGCCGAGGTCGGGACGCAGGGCGGCCGCATCCTCACGGGCGGCGAGCGCGTGCTGGCCGATCGCTTTCCGAAGGCCTTCTACGTGCGCCCGGCGATCGCCGAGATGCCGGCGCAGACCGAGCTGGTGCGCCGCGAGACCTTCGGCCCGCTGCTGCATGTGCTGGGCTACGACCATCTCGACGAGGCGATCGCGCTGCAGAACGACGTTCCGCAGGGCCTGTCGTCCTGCATCTTCTCGAACGACCTGCGCGAGGTCGAGCGCTTCCTGTCGGCAGCCGGCTCCGACTGCGGCATCGCCAACGCCAACATCGGCCCGAGCGGGGCCGAGATCGGGGCTGCCTTCGGCGGCGAGAAGGAAACCGGCGGCGACCGCGAGAGCGGCTCCGACGCCTGGAAGCAGTACATGCGGCGCACGACCAACACCATCAACTTCTCGACCGAATTGCCATTGGCGCAGGGGATCCGGTTCGGCTGATGCGAGAGCTTGCAGGATTGTTGAAGATGTTTGCACGATCGTCCGACTGGAGCGCGAGAGTCGAGACAAGTCGCGATGAGACGCCTAAGCTTCAGGCCATGCTGACATCCACCCCCCAAGCCCTGCGCAGCGACCGCCCCTCCGATCAACTGCAGACCACCGTGATGAGGGCCGAACTCGCGGCGATGATCGACCGCGTCACCGGCACCGACGGCGCCCATGAGACGGCGATACCGCGCCTCACCCTGGCCCGGGTTTCGCACATGCAGCATCCGGTCCACGCAATGCACGAACCGGCCTTCTGCGTCCTGGCGCAAGGCAGCAAGCGGGTCCTGCTCGGCGAAGAGGTCTACATCTACGACAGCAGCCAGTACCTGGTGGTGGCGCAGAACCTGCCCGTGTCCGGCCAGGTGGTCGACGCGTCGCCGGAGGCGCCGTACCTGGGCCTGCGGCTGAGCTTCGACGTCAAGGACATTGCGGCACTCGGGTTGGACCTCAAGCTCGGCGAAAACCTCCCCGGGCGGGCATCGCAGCGCGGTATCTTTACCGGCGAGCTGTCCACCGCGCTGCTGGACCCGCTGCTGCGACTGACCAGGCTGCTGGACTCCCCCGAAGACGTGCCGGCTCTGGCGCCGCTGATTGCCCGGGAGATCCTGTATCGCCTGCTGAAGTCGCCCGATGGCTGGCGGCTGGCCCAGATGGCCGTGGTGGACAGCCACAGCCAGCGCATCGCCCAGGCCATCAGCGTGCTCTCGCATCGGTTCCAGGAACCGCTTCGGGTCGAAGACCTTGCGGACGAGGTGCACATGAGCGTGTCTTCGCTGCACCAGCACTTCAAGGCAGTCACCGCGATGAGCCCGTTGCAGTTCCAGAAGCAACTGCGCCTGCAGGAGTCGCGGCGCATCATGATCAGCGAACACGTGGATGCCGCCACGGCGGGGCACCGCGTGGGCTACGAGAGCCAGTCGCAGTTCAACCGCGAATACAGCCGCTTTTTCGGCTCGCCCCCCGCACGCGACGTCAAGCGCCTGCGTGAACTTCAACTGGGCCGCATGAGCACCTGACGAGGCGATCGAGCCGCTGCCTTCGCACAGGCAACGGGCCAGGTCGCAAATCCAACCGCAATGTTCGTGGCGCCGCTCAGCGGTACGCCGCAGGGGGACGTTCGTCCCTTCGATGAGCCCCACCCGACGAGGTCAAACCATGAAGATTCAACTGAAATTGAACGGCAAGGTGATTCCAGCCACCCTGGCGGACAACCAGACGGCGCAGGAGTTCATCGCCATGCTGCCGCTGACGATCACGATGCACGATCTGTTCACGAGAGAAAAGTTCGGCCCGCTCCCCAGCCCCATTTCGGGCGCGGGGACGCGGACTCAGGCCTATGAGGTCGGCGACATGATCTGCTGGGCGCCTGGCCCCGACGTGGCGATCTTCTACCGCCATGACGGCCAGACGATCAGCGGCGGCTTCCACGTCCTTGGCAAGATCGATGTCGGGGCGGAGGAATTCTGCGTGCCCGGTCCCTTGCAGGTGACCATCGAGCTTGCTGCCGAGAGGCATCGGGCAGAGCGCTGTCGCCACGCTCTTGCCACGGCATGGAGTCCTACGCCGCCAGCCGCACCGGAATCCGCCGCCGGCCGAAGCCGCGCTTGAACGCGCCGAAGCGGCCGGCGATCGGCGTGCCGCAATGCGGGCAGGCGCCGCTCGCATCGAGCACGCAGTCCAGCACCAGATACCAGTCGCGCCGCACCAGCGCCGCGTGGCACGCCGGGCAGAAGGTGGTGCCGCCTACGACGTCGTGCACATTGCCGGTGTAGACGTGGTGCAGGCCGTTGGCGAGCCCGATGGCGCGGGCCCGCGTCAGCGTGGCCGGCGGGGTCGGCGCCACGTCCAGCATCTTGTAGTCCGGGTGGAAGGCCGTGAAGTGCAGCGGCACGTCTGGGCCGAGCCGGTCGGCGATCCAGCGCGTCATCGCATCGATCTCGGCGTCGCCGTCGTTGTGCTGCGGGATCAGCAGCGTCGTGATCTCGAACCAGCAGTCGGTCTCGTGCCGCAGGTATTGCAGCGTATCGAGCACCGGCGCGAGGTGGGCGCCGGTCTGCTGGAAGTAGAACTGCTCGGTGAAGCCTTTCAGGTCGACATTGGCCGCGTCCATCTTGGCGTAGAACGCGCGCCGGGGCGCGGCATGCATGTAGGCCGCCGTCACCGCGACGCTGTGCAGGCCGAGTGCGTGGCAGGCGTCGGCCGTGTCCATCGCGTACTCGGCGAAGATCACGGGGTCGTTGTAGGTGAAGGCCACGCTCGAAGCACCGCTCGCGCGCGCCGCCTGGGCGATCCGCTCGGGCGAGGCTGCATCCTGCAGGCGGTCCAGTTCGCGGCTCTTCGAGATGTCCCAGTTCTGGCAGAACTTGCAGGCCAGGTTGCAGCCCGCGGTGCCGAAGCTCAACACGCTGCTGCCAGGGAGGAAGTGATTGAGCGGCTTTTTCTCGATCGGGTCGATGCAGAAGCCCGAACTGCGTCCGTAGGTGGTGAGCAGCATGGCGTCGCCGACGCGCTGCCGCACGAAGCACATGCCGCGCTGGCCCTCGTGCAACCGGCAGTCGCGTGGGCACAGGTCGCACTGGATGCGCCCGTCGTCGAGCCGGTGCCACCAGCGGCCGGGTGTCGTTTCAGGTGTTCGCGTGTCCGGGCTCATCACGGGTGCTCCTCGAACGCGATCGCCCCGTAGCCGACGACGCGATCGCGGTCGCCCGCGGTGTCGCCGGAG
>DASXKG010000006.1:0-3948 GCA_036496965.1 Variovorax sp. | reverse complement strand
GAGCGCGGTGGTGGGTTCGTCGGCCAGGAGCAGCCGCGGCTTGCAGGCCAGCGCCATCGCGATCATGGCCCGCTGCCGCTGGCCGCCCGAGAGCTGGTGCGGGAAGGTGCGCGCGCGCCGCGCCGGCTCCGGGATGCCGGTGTCGGCCAGCAACTGAACCGCGGCTTCGTGCGCCGCCCGGGCCGACAGCGCCTGGTGCAATTCCAGCACCTCGGCAATCTGGTCACCGATGCTGTAGAGCGCATTGAGGGCGGTCATCGGTTCCTGGAAGATCATGGCGATCTCCTTGCCCCGGATGCCGCGCAGGGCGCGTTCGGGCAGCGAGAGCAGCTCGCGCGCGGCGCCGCCCTCCTCGCCCGCGAAGGTCGCGGCGCCGGAGATCTCGGCGTTGTGCACCAGCCGCAGCAGGCTCAGCGCTGTCACGGTCTTGCCCGAGCCCGATTCGCCCACCAGGGCCAGCTTCTCGCCCTGGTCGATGGCGAAATCGATGCCGTGCACCACCTCCTTGCCGCCGAACGACACCCGCAGGCCTTGGACTTCAAGCAGCTTCCCGGTCATTGCGGCTTTCATTTGTCGGCCTTGCGTGGATCGAGCGCATCGCGCAGCGCATCGCCCATGAAGGTCAGCAGCATCAGCGTCACCACCAGCACCGCGAAGGTGGACATCGAGATCCACCAGGCATCGATGTTGGCCTTGCCCTGGCTCAGCAGTTCGCCCAGCGAGGGCGTGTCGGGCGGCACGCCCAGGCCGAGGAAGTCGAGCGAGGTCAGCGCCAGGATGGCGGCGCTCATGCGGAACGGCAGAAAGGTCACGACCGGCGTCATGCTGTTGGGCAGGATGTGGTTCCACATGATCTGCAGGTTGCCGACGCCGAGCGCGCGCGCGGCGCGCACGTAGTCCATCTGCCGGTTGCGCAGGAATTCGGCGCGCACGTAGTCCGACAGGCCCATCCAGCCGAACAGGCTCAGCAGGATCACCAGCAGGGCGACGCTCGGTGCGAAGACGGCGCTGAAGATGATCAGCAGGTAGAGTTCCGGCATCGAGCTCCAGATCTCGATGAAGCGCTGGAATGCAAGATCGATCTTGCCCGCGAAGAAGCCCTGCACCGCGCCCGCGGCGACACCCAGCACCGTGCCGATGGCCGTCAGCGCCAGGCCGAACAGCACACTCACCCGGAAGCCGTAGATCAACTGGGCCAGCAGGTCGCGCCCGCGGTCGTCGGTACCGAGCCAGTTCTCGCGCGTCGGCGGCGCCGGGCTCGGCGATTTGGCAAAGTAGTTCAGCGTCTTCGGGCCGTAGGTGTTGGGCGCGTAGATCGCCCAGTTGCCGTGTTGCGTGATGCGCTCGCGGATGAACGGATCGAGGTAGTCGGCCGGCGTCTCGAAGTCGCCGCCGAAGGTCTTCTCGGAATAGTCTTGGAACACCGGGAAATAGACCTTGCCCTCGTAGCGCATGACGAGCGGCCGATCGGTCGACAGCACCTCGGCGAACAGGCTCAGCACGACCATCGCGACGAACAGCACCAGGCTCCAGTAGCCCAGCCGATTGCGCTTGAAGCGCTGCCATGCGCGCTGTCCCGGACTCAGCGAAACCGGCCGGACGGTCGGCGCGCTAGTCAAACTTCACCCTCGGATCGACCCACACGTAGCAAAGGTCGGAAATGAGCTTGGTGACAAGGCCGATCAGCGTGAAGAGGTAGAGCGTGCCGAGCACCACCGGATAGTCGCGCCGGATCACGCTCTCATAGCCCAGCAGCCCGAGCCCGTCGAGCGAGAACAGCGTCTCGATCAGCAGCGAGCCCGCGAAGAAGGCGCCGATGAAGGCCGACGGCAGCCCGGTGATGATCGGAATCAGCGCATTGCGGAACACGTGCTTCCACAGCACCTGGCGCTCGCCCAGGCCCTTGGCGCGCGCGGTCAGCACGTACTGCTTGCGGATTTCCTCGAGGAAGGCGTTCTTGGTCAGCATGGCGGTGATCGCGAAGCTGCCCAACACCATGGCCGTGACGGGCAAGGTGATATGCCAGAGATAGTCGACGATGCGCGCGCCCCAGCCCATCTCGTCCCAGTTGGAAGAGGTCAGCCCGCGCAGCGGAAACCACTGCAACTGGCCGCCGAAGACCACCAGCAGCGCGACGCCGAGCACGAATCCCGGAATCGCGTAGCCGACCAGGATCAGCAAGGTGCTGACCAGATCGAAACGGGTGCCGGCGCGCACCGCCTTGGCCACACCCAGGGGCACCGCGACGCCATAGCTGACGAAGAAGGTCCAGAGTCCGAGGCTGATCGAGACCGGCAGCTTCTCGCGGATCAGCGTCCAGACGTCCTTGTTCTGGAAGAAGCTGCGGCCCAGGTCGAAGCGCGCGAACTGGCTCAGCATCAGCCACAGCCGCTCGGGCGCCGGCTTGTCGAAGCCGTACAGCGCCTTGATCTCGGCCAGCCGCTTCGGATCCACGCCCTGGTTGCCGCGGTAGTTCGAGCCGCCGGACTCGACGCCGGCGCCGCCGCGCACGCCGGCCTTGGCTTCGGCGAGGTACTGCTCCACCGGGCCGCCGGGCACGAACTGGATCACCATGAAGGTCACCAGCAGCACCCCGAGCAGCGTCGGGATGAACAGCAGCAGGCGCTTGAGCACATAGGCGAACATGCGGGTCTTCTTTCTCCTACTTTGCCCACCAGGTCGTGATGACCCAGTCTTCGCCCGAAGACGCATAGGGCGGCATCGGTGACTTGTAGGCCAGGCGCCAGGCGTTGTAGGCCACGCGGTGCACCGTCAGCGTCCACTGCGGGATCAGGTAGTGGCTGTGCATGATCACCCGGTCCAGCGCGCGGCAGGCCGGCAGCAGCTGGGCCTTGGTGTCGGCCCGCACGATGTCGGTCAAGAGGGCATCGACGGCCGGGCTGCTCACCCCCATGTAGTTGCCCGAGCTTTCCGTCTCGGCCGCCTTGCTGCCGAAGATATCGGCCAGCTGCTGCCCGGGGTTGCTGGTGCCCGGGAAATTGATGGTCGTGATGTCGAACTCGAACTTGTCCAGGCGCTGCTGGTAGAGCGCGAAATCGACCGACGCGAACTTCAGCGTGATGCCCAGCTTCTCGAGGTTGCGCACCCAGGGCGAGACGGTGCGCACGCCGCCTTCGCGGCTGTCCAGGTATTCGAGCACCATCGCTTCGCCCTTGGCGTTGCGCAGCGCGCCGTCGCGGTATTCCCAGCCCGCTTGCTGGAGCAGGTCGCGCGCCCGGCGCAGGTTGTTGCGCAACGACTGCCCTTCGCCCTCGGTGGTCGGCGGCTGGTACATCGGGCCGAAGACCGCATCCGGCACCTTGCCGCGCCAGGGCTCGAGCAGGGCGAGTTCGGCCGCAGAAGGCATGCCTTCGGCGGCGCAATCGGTATTGCCGAACAGGTCCCGCACCCTCGGGTAGCCGCCGTAGAACATCTGGCGGTTCATCCAGTCGTAGTCGAGCGCCAGGCCCAGCGCCTGGCGCACCCGCGCATCGCTGAGCAACGGCCGGCGGCTGTTCAGGACAAAGCTCTGGAAGCCGGAGGGCAGCCGGTGCGCGAACTCGCGCTTGACGAGCTCGCCGGTGTCGAAGCGCTTGCCGGTGACCCGGCGTGCCCAGTCGCCCGCCGAATAGAAGCTCATCATGTCGAACTCGCCGGCCTTGAAAGCTTCCAGGCGCGCCGTGTTGTCCTGGTAGATCTTGACCGTGACGCGGTCGAAATTGGCCGTGCCGCGCTTCACGTTGAGGTCGCGCGCCCAGTAGTTCGGGTCGCGCACGTAGGTGATGTCCTTGCCGAAGCGCACCGGACCGATCTTGTAGGGGCCGCTGCCGATGGGCGTGTCCATCACCACCTGGTCGAAGGGTTTGGCCTTGCCGTTCTCCATGCCCCAACGGCGGCTGAAGATGGGCAGGCCGCCGACGATCAGCGGCAGTTCGCGGTTCGGCTTCC
>DASXKG010000005.1:0-3048 GCA_036496965.1 Variovorax sp. | reverse complement strand
CCAGCCAGCCGATCTGCATCGACTGCTATCCCTACACGGCCGGCTCGACGGTCCTGTCGGCCGACCGTGCGGCCAGTTCGTCCCGGGTCATCGTGAGCTGGTCGAGGGCGCTGCCGGAATTCGCCGGGCAGGATCTGGACGCCATTGCCCGCAAGATGGGCGTGGACCAGGACGAAGCAATCCGCCGACTGAGCCCCGCGGGCGGCATCTACTTTCGGCTCGATGAAGCCGATGTGCAGCGCATCCTGAAGCACGACAAGGTCATGATCGGTTCGGACGGCCTGCCGCATGACGCGTCCCCTCATCCGCGCCTATGGGGCAGCTTCCCCCGTGTGCTGGGCCACTACGGCCGGCTGCTCGGCCTGTTCCCCCTGGAGACGGCCGTGTACAAGATGACGGGCCTCACCGCGAAGAATTTCGGCCTGCGGGACCGCGGCGTGCTCAAGGAAGGCGCGTTCGCCGACCTGACCCTCTTCGACGCCGACACCATCGATGCGGCCGCCACCTACGAGGCGCCGATCGCGCCGGCGCGCGGCATCGATGCGGTGATCGTGAACGGCGCCATGGTCTGGCGAGGTGGAAGAGGTGGAGGCCCGACGGGCGCTCGGCCAGGGCGCGTGCTGGCGCGCGAACCGCAGCAAGCGAGGAGCTGAAATGAAACCGCTGGAACAGCTGGAAACACCCGCGCTGCTGCTCGACGAGGCGCGGATGGACCGCAACATCGAACGTATGCGCAAGCGTGTGCGGCAACTGGGCGTTTCCTTCCGCCCCCACGTCAAGACCAACAAGTGCATGGACGTGGCGCGCCGCATGATGGAAACGGCGGCAGGTCCGATCACGGTGTCCACCCTGCTGGAAGCCGAGTACTTCGCGGCGCGCGGCGTCAAGGACATCCTGTATGCGGTGTGCATTGCGCCGAACAAGCTGCAGCACGTGGCTGCGCTGCAGGAAAAGGGCGTGCGGCTGTCGATCCTGCTGGACAGCATGGAAACCGCGAGGCTGGTCAGCGCTTGGGCGAAGGCGCAAGGACGCCGCCTCGAGGTGCTGATCGAAGTGGATTCGGACGGCCATCGTTCGGGCGTCAGGCCCGATTCAGCCGCACTGCTGGAGATCGGCCGGCACCTCGAAGGCGCCGGCATGCCGGTCAAGGGGGTGCTCACGCACGCGGGCAGCTCCTACGACTGCAAGTCGGTGCAGGCGATCCGGGTCATGGCCGAGCAGGAGCGCGCCGCGGCCGTTCACGCGGCGGGCCGCCTGCGGGACGCAGACGTCGAATGCCCGGTGGTCAGCGTGGGCTCGACCCCAACGGCGCTGTTCGCCGAGAACCTGGCGGGTGTCACCGAACTGCGCGCCGGCGTCTTCGTGTTCTTCGACCTCGTCATGGCCGGCCTGGGCGCGTGCCGCGTGGACGAGATCGCGCTGTCCGTGCTGGCCACGGTGATCGGTCATCGGCCGGACCGGGGCTGGACCATTCTGGATGCCGGCTGGATGGCGATGTCGCGTGACCGCGGCACGGCCGGGCAGCGGGTGGACCAGGGCTATGGCCTGGTGTGTGATCTCGACGGCAAGCCGATCGACGACCTGATGCTGGTGGGGGCCAACCAGGAGCACGGCATCATGGGGCACCGCTCGGGCAAGATCGAAGGCGCGCTGCACCTGCCGGTCGGCGCGCAGGTGCGCATCCTCCCCAACCACGCATGCCCCACCGCCGCGCAATTCGGCGAATACAAGGTGCTGGGGCCGGGCCGCGAAGTCGTCGCCACCTGGCAGCGCTTCAGCGGCTGGTGAACAGAGGCCCCGGGCCGCTCCCAAGGCGGCCTGCGCCCCCCGGGGGCAGCGAACCTCACACAGCGGGGAGCGTGGGGGTCTAGCCTTGGGGGATCGACCATGCGGGGAGCCCGGCCTACCATTCGGGCCATGCCGCATGACATCAATGACCTGCGCTTTTTCGTCACCATCAAGGAAAGCGGTTCTCTGGCGGAGGCGGCGCGGCGCCTGGACGTGTCACCTTCAGCGGTTTCGCAGCGGCTGCGGCAGATGGAGTCCCACCTGGGCATGCAACTGGCCCACCGCAGCACCCGGCGCTTCAGCCTGACCGAGGAGGGCGAGTTGTTTCATGCCGGCGCCGTTGCACTGCTGGCCGACCTGGACGGGCTCGTCGACAAGCTGCGCGAGCGCTCGGGAGAAGTGACCGGCACGCTCAACGTCTGCGGCCCGCTCGGTTTCGGCCGGCACCACCTGGCGGGCGCCATCGCCGACTTCCACGCGCTGCATCCCAGACTGAAGGTCTCCCTGACGCTCAGCGACGTCGTATCCGCGGCGGAGGTCAATCGGTTCGACTTGATCGTGCACATCGGCAGCCTGCCCGATTCGAGCATGGTCGTCTACCCGATTGCGCCGAATACCCGGCTGCTGTGCGCGTCGCCGCGCTACCTTGCGTGCCGGGCTGCGCCGCGGGAGCCCAAGGACCTGGCGCAACACGACTGCATCGTGCTGCGCGAGAACCACGAGGACGTGACCCTGTGGCGCTTTCGCAAGAGGCGCTCCGAAGTCGCCGTGCGCGTGCCCGCGGTCCTGAGCAGCAACGACGGCGAGGTCGCCAGGGAATGGGCGCTCAAGGGCAAAGGCGTGATCTTGCGTTCGGAATGGGATGTGGCCGAAAGCCTGGCTTCCGGCCGTCTCGTGCGCCTGCTGCCCGACTGGCGCTTGCCGGACGCCGACGTCGTGGCCCTGGTCGCCAGCCGCGCGGGCTTGTCGGCGCGGGTCAAGCTGTTCCTCTCCTTCCTGCAGGGGCGCTTCAAGCCCCTGCCGCCCTGGCGCCACTGACCCATGGAAACCTCACGCTGGCTTGTCCTGCCCCGCTTCCGCCAGCGCGCACAGCGCGATGGCAGACCAGTCATGGCCCGGTCCCGCGCCGTGCTGCGAACGCGCCGCGAGAAAGCGATCGCGCACCAGGCTTGCCAACGGCAGCGGCACGCCGAGCGCTTCGGCGGCGGCGAGCATCAGGCGGTTGTCCTTCTGGCCGAGCGGCAGCGCGAAGCCGGCGGG
>DASXKG010000004.1:0-2903 GCA_036496965.1 Variovorax sp. | reverse complement strand
GCGGCCTTTCCGCATCTCGAAGTGATGTGGCTCCCCACGAGCGCGGGAGAAGACCAGGTCCTGCTGGTCCCGCGCGAGTCTCTGTTGTAGAAATACCCCCAAGCCCCGCGGCATCCTGGCGGGCACCGACATGATCACCCTCAAGAACGTCATCCTGCGCCGCAGCGCCAAAGTGCTGCTCGACGGCGCCAGTGTCACCCTCAATCCCGGCGAGAAGGTCGGCCTGGTGGGCCGCAACGGCGCCGGCAAATCCACCCTCTTCGCCCTCTTCAACGGCACGCTGCACGAGGATGGGGGCGATTTCTCCTGTCCCAGGCAATGGCGGCTGGCGCAGGTCGCGCAGGACATGCCCGAGACCGACGAGCCCGCCACCGAATTCGTGGTCGGCGGCGACACCCGGCTGGTGGAGTTGCGCCAGCAGCTGGCCGCGGCCGAAGCCGGTCATGCGGCGGATCCGGACGACCACGACATGGGCATGGCGCTGGCCCATGCCTACACCGACCTGGCCGATGCGGGCGAGCACGACGCGGTGCCGCGCGCCCAGGCCCTGATCCTCGGGCTGGGCTTCAAGGCGCACGAGCTCGACCAGCCCGTCAACAGCTTCTCCGGCGGCTGGCGCATGCGCTTGCAGCTGGCTCGTGCGCTGATGTGTCCGAGCGACCTGCTGCTGCTCGACGAGCCCACCAACCACCTGGACCTGGATGCACTGGTGTGGCTCGAAGCCTGGCTGCAACGCTATGCCGGCACCATGATCGTGATCAGCCACGACCGCGAGTTCCTCGACGCCGTGACCGACGTCACCCTGCACATCGCCAACGCCCAGCTCACGCGCTACGGCGGTAACTACAGCAAGTTCGAGGACATGCGGGCGCTGCAGCTGGAACAGCAGCAGGTCGCGTTCAGCAAGCAGCAGGACAAGATCGCCCACCTGCAGAAATTCATCGACCGCTTCAAGGCCAAGGCCAGCAAGGCCAAGCAGGCGCAGAGCCGGGTCAAGGCGCTCGAACGCATGGAAAAGGTCGCGCCGCTGCTGGCCGAGGCCGACTTCAACTTCGAGTTCAAGGAGCCCGGCAACATCCCGAACCCGATGCTCTCGATCAGCGGCGCGAGCTTCGGCTACCAGGTGGAGGGCGAGCCGCCGAAGATCATCCTGAGCGGCGTGAACCGTTCGGTGCTCGCCGGCCAGCGCATCGGCATCCTGGGTGCCAATGGCCAGGGCAAGTCGACCCTGGTGAAGACGATCGCGCGCGAGCTGGGCGCGCTGGCCGGCACCGTCACCGAAGGCAAGGGCCTCAACATCGGCTACTTCGCGCAGCAGGAACTCGACGTGCTGCGCCCGCAGGACAACCCGCTCGAACACATGGTGCGCCTGGCACGCGAGCTGGGGCCCAACGCCAAGGAACGCACCGGCGAGCAGGACCTGCGCGGCTTTCTCGGCAGCTTCAATTTCAGCGGCGACATGGTCAAGCAGGCGGTCGGAACCATGAGCGGCGGGGAGAAGGCGCGCCTGGTGCTGGCCATGATGGTCTGGCAACGGCCCAACCTGCTGCTGCTCGACGAGCCCACCAACCATCTCGACCTGGCCACGCGCGAGGCGCTGGCCGTGGCCCTGAACGAGTTCGAAGGCACGCTGATGCTGGTCAGCCATGACCGGGCGCTGCTGCGTTCGGTCTGCGACGAGTTCTGGCTGGTCGGCCGTGGCGTGATCGGTGATTTCGACGGCGACCTGGACGACTACCAACGCTACCTGCTGGACGAAGCCAAGCGACTGCGAGAAGAGGCCAAGATCGCCAACCGCGACGCATCCGCCGCGCGGCTGGAAGCAGCGGCGCCGGCAGCTCAGCTCGTCGCGCCGGCTGCGCATGGCGCGACTCCTGCCGCGCCGACCGGCAAGAACCAGCGCAAGCAGGACGCTCAGGAACGCCAGCAACGCAGCGAACGCGCCCTGCCCTTGCAGCGCGAACTGGCACGGATCGACCAGCGGCTGGCTGCGGCCGCGGCCGAGAAGGTGCAACTCGAAGCACGCCTGGCCCAGCCGCTGGCCGCCCCCGAGATTGCCGAAGCCGGCAAGCGGCTCAAGGCCCTCGGCGCCGAGGTCGGGCAACTCGAAGAGCGCTGGCTGACCCTGTCGGACCAGCTGGAATCGCTCGCCCACGGATAATGAAGGCGGCATGTCCTCCGCCCTCGAACTCGCTCAAGGCGACCCGCGACTGATCGCGGCCATCCGCCGCAGCCGGCGGCTGCTCGGTCGCAAGGCCATCCTGGCGGCCATCGCCGGCGCCGTGCCCCTGCCGGGTATCGATTGGGCGGCCGATGCCGCGCTGCTGGCGCGCGTGGTGCCGCAGATCAGCGCTGAATTCGGACTCTCCGCCATGCAGGTCGATCGCATGGCGCCCCAGGACCGCGAGCGCATCCGCAAGGCCGCCGCCACGGTCGGGGCCCTCCTGGTCGGGCGACTGGTCACGCGCGAGCTGCTGATCAAGCTGGCGCGCCACGCGGGGGTGCGCCTGACGGCCCAGCAGGCCGCGAAATTCGTCCCGGTCGCCGGCCAGGTTGTCTCGGCAACCATGAGTTACGCCGCGTTGCGCGCGCTCGGGGAACTGCATATCAAGGATTGCGTCCGCGTCATGCATGCGGTCCAGCATGCGTTGCCGCCGCCGGATTCCGTCGTTCCGATCCGCAGCGCGGCCGCCGAGCGCAAGCCGCGTTCCGGCGTTGCGCGGGCGTGGAGCCGCCTGCGGCTGCGTTGATGCACGGAGCCGCCTGCGGCTCCGTTGATGTATACAAAGGACTACCTTACCCCTTCGCGCTGTTGGCCTACCACGACACAGGGCAAAAGGCAATTGTGTCTGGGGGACATAATGCGCACTCTGACTCGGGCGTAGGGAGCCTGGGTCCGCAAG
>DASXKG010000003.1:0-1554 GCA_036496965.1 Variovorax sp. | reverse complement strand
CGGCCTGCGGCCTCACGCGCGCGCAGATGCCGCAACTGGTCGAGGGCAGCGCCACGGCCGGCCGCCTGAAGCCCGAACTGGCCGCCCGCTGGGGCCTGCCGGCCGAGGTACCGATCGCGGGCGGCGGCGGCGACAATGCGGCCAGCGCCGTCGGCATGGGCCTGACGGCCCCGGGCGCGGGCTTCGTGTCCCTTGGCACGTCGGGCGTGATCTTCGTCTGCGGCGCGCAGTTCGAGCCGAACCCGGCGCGCGCGGTGCATGCCTTCTGCCACGCCCTGCCCGGCCGCTGGCACCAGATGTCGGTGATGCTGTCGGCCTCTAGCGCCGTGAGCTGGGCCGCGCGCTGCTTCGGCTTCGCCGACGAACCCACCTTGCTGGAAGCGGCCGCCACCCTCGATGCCGGGCAGCGGGCGCGGGCGCCGCTGTTCCTGCCCTACCTGTCGGGCGAGCGCTCGCCGCACAACGACCCCAACGCCCAGGGCGTGCTCTTCGGCCTGGCGAGCGCGCACGGCCCGGCCGATATCGCCTATGCCGTGGTCGAGGGCGTGAGCCATGGGCTGCGCGACGGCCTGGACACGCTGGCCCGACCCGCCGGCGACCTGGTGCTGGTCGGCGGCGGCGCGCGCAGCCTGTGGTGGGCGCAGTTGCTGGCCGACATCCTCGAAGTCCCGCTGGCGATCTGCGAAGGCGGCGAGGCCGGCGGCGCACTGGGCGCGGCGCGGCTGGCCTGGCTGGCCGACGGGGGATCTGAAGAGGCCGTCTGCCGCCGACCGGCCGTGCGCCGGCGCTTCGAGCCGGCGTCAGGCAGCGCCGGCCTGCACGCCGAGCGCCACACGCGCTTCAGCGCGCTCTACGCCGCGCTGCGTGGCAGTTTCGAGCGCGGACCTGCGGCGGCCTGAGCCGGCCCGTCACCGTTCACATGCTGCCGAACGAGGTCCGCAAGCCTGCGTAATCGGTCGGTCCGCTGCTCGCTGGCGGATTCCCGGTGGCGGAAAGCCAGGCGGCGATGCTCGGCAGCCGGCGATCGAAATACACCTGCAGCGGCAGCCAGTTGCCGGCTTCGGCATGGCCTTCGGTCTTCTCCAGCGCCTCGACGGCCATGGTGCGCAGGCTGCTCACCATGGCCAGGGAACGGCCGTCGAGCAGCTGCAGGGTCACTTCGCGGCCTTGGCCCAGGATTTCCTCCAGGATGCGCCGGTGCACCGTGTAGTCCTGCCAGCTGCGCTTGTTGCAGGCATCGTGCAGTTCCCGGAACGCCCAGTGCATGTTGTTGGCGAACATCGCCGCCACCTGGCCCGCCTGGCGCAGGCTCTGCTTCGATGCCGACTGCTGCAGCCTGACCGACCACGTGATGGCCGCGAGCACACCCAACGCCTGGATCCACGCAGCCCATTCGCCCGATGTCACGGGATGGTAGAACCAGCCGATGACTGCCAGCGCCACGGCGGCCAGCGCTGTCGCCGCTCCAAATTTCTGCATGCTTTCCCCCGTTTGCGAGGCCCGCTCGTTCATGTGCGTGGCCCTTCCTTGCCGAACATCCGCCGGATCGCTGCG
>DASXKG010000002.1:0-3200 GCA_036496965.1 Variovorax sp. | reverse complement strand
TGCGCGTCGAGCGCGGCGATGCGCCGCAGCAGCGTGCGCCGCCGGGCCGTGCGGCTTTGTCCCAGCAGGAACCACCACAACAGGGCGAAGCCGAGCAGGCAGAGCAGCGCCACGGGCCAGAAGTACGGCGGCAGGGAGATCTCGGTGTCCATGTTCGGGCTTTGCGCGTTGTCGCGGGATTTCAGCGGGATACCGTTTCGAGGAAGGCCATCTCGGCGATCGCCTGCGCGCTGAACGCGTCTTCGCCCAGCAAGGTCCGCAGGCGTTGCAGGTAGGTCGACGCCAGTTCGAACGGCGGCCGTTCGGCCGCTTCGAGGAAAGGCGTCGGCGATGACAGGGCGGTCACCAGCACCGCGCCGAAAGGCGGCGCGGTGAGCCAACTCGACGGGATGTCGCGACCGAGTTCGATGGTCGCCCCGGCGCGCAGCAGCGGCTGCGCCGGCCCTGCGTTCAGATGCACCACGCCGCCATCGGCTGTGTAGTAGTCGACCCAGAGAAAGCCCTCGCGGTTGGCGTTCGTGACCTGGAAGGTCACCGGGTCGCCTTCGCGCAGGCGCCCCTCGTGCGCCGTCGGCGTCGTGATCGCCAGGCCCATCTGCTTGTCCCGGTTGCGCGCCTGGTAGGGTTTGAGCAGTGCGGCCACCTCGCACAGCGGCCAAGGGCGCAAGTGAAGGGCGAAGCTGGAAGCGGTCACGCCGGGCAGGGCGCGCACCTCGCGCTGCACCCGGTCGATCTCCTCGGGCTTCTGGACGAAGCCGCTGACGCGCGCCGCGCCGTCCGGCGTCACCGCCGCCGCGAGGTCGGCGCAGGCGTAGCCCTGCAACTGCTGGTCCAGGCGCTGGGCCAGCGTGGGCGGCGCCGGGTGAGGGCCGGCGGCCAGGAACCAGAGCACATAGCCCAGCGGCACCAGCAGCGCCAGTGCAGCGCCTGTGCGCAATGCCCTGCGCTGGCGCGCCTGCGGATCGCGCGGCCCCGGCGGATCGGCGCTGCCGTAGGGCTGCGGCGTGATGCGGTCCTGGGCCAGGTTCTCGAGCGTCGACGGCTGCAGCAGCAACTGGCGGGCGTGCAACTCCTTGAGCTTGCCGAGTTCGCCCTCGTCGCCGTCCTCGAAGTAGTACTGGCCCTTGAAGCCGAGCGCGAGCGCCTCCCAGTAGACCTCGCGGACCTCGTCCTGGTCGGCCTGCAGCGCCGAGAGGTG
Organism: Variovorax sp.; assembly: GCA_036496965.1. Classification (GTDB taxonomy): domain Bacteria; phylum Pseudomonadota; class Gammaproteobacteria; order Burkholderiales; family Burkholderiaceae_C; genus Variovorax. The sequence goes on along the minus strand of DASXKG010000002.1, from coordinate 2,002 downwards.
GTGGAAGAACTCGCTCTGCGCGTTCTTCGAGTTGAAGATCTCCAGCTGCATCGGACTCGTGTCGGACGCGCAGCCCGGGTGGCGGGCCAGGATCTCGTCGAACCAGGCGACCATGGCGAAGCGGGCCGATTCGATCTGCTCCGGCGGCTTTTTCAACGCCTGGGCAGTGGCGCTGGCTGCTTCGAGCAGGCCCCGCGCCTCGCGCAGCGCGCCCTCGCAATCGACGTCGGGCCGTCCGGTGGCGATCGAAGCGTCGAGCGCCAGACCGAAGCCGATCAGGCCGGGGAAGCATTCGAGCAGGCGAGCCATGGGGAGCTCGCGCCTAGGGCCTTGGCCCTGGCCTGGTGCCGACCGGGGCCGCGCGATGGAGCCGGCGTCGTTGGCACATGCCCATGTTCCAGGTCGTTTTTGGAGGTGGGGCGATTCTTTCATGCGCGCCCGAGGGCACCATACCGCATGGGAGCTATGCCGTTCGGCGGCAACAAGTGCCTTGATGTACGCGGCTTTCGCCGGTATCTTCGTGACGCTGGGTCCATCCATGACGCTGGGGTATGCCATGAAAATCCTGATCGCCGACGACCACAGGCTCGTCATCGAGGCGGTCAAGGCCAAACTGTCGGAACTCGAACCCGATATCGAGTTCGTTCTGGCAATGAGCGTCGACGAGTTGCTTGCAAGCGCATCCGACGAACTCGACCTGGCCGTGATCGACCTGAACATGCCTGGTGCCGAAGGCCAGGCCCACATCGACGAGATCCGGCGCCGCCATCCGGCCGTGCCGGTGATCGTGCTCTCGGGCTACGAAGACCCGACCGTCATGCGCAGTGCCCTGGAGCGCGGCGTGCTGGGCTTCATTCCCAAGGCTTACTCGCCCGAAGTGATGCTTTCCGCGGTGCGGCTGGTGCTGGCGGGCGGCGTCTACGTGCCGCCGATGATGCTGTCGTCGCTGCCGCCCGGGGTGGTCGCCGGCATGCCGACCCCCGGCGAGGGCGGCCAGCGCGGGTCGGGCCCCGCCACGGCGCAGACCCTGGAGCACCTTCGCAATGTGCTGACCGAGCGCCAGGTCGAGGTGCTTCAGCTGCTGTCGCAGGGCAAGCCCAACAAGCTGATCGGCCGCGCCCTGGGCATCAGCGAGGGCACGGTAAAGATCCACCTGGCCGCCATTTTCCGTGCGCTCAACGTGCGCAACCGGACCGAAGCCGTGGTGGCAGCGCAATCCTTGACCGAGGCTTGAGTCTCCCCCTCGGGCGCGCGGCCGCCGCAGGCCGGAGGCTCCCCTCGAGATCCCGAGCGAGTTCGCCATGCATGCAATGGTGTTGACGGCGCTGAAGTCCCCCCTGCGCTGGACCGAACTGCCCGAGCCCGCGCCGGGGCCGGGGCAGATCCGGGTGAAGGTGTCGGCCTGCGGCGTGTGCCGCACCGACCTGCACGTCTTCGACGGCGAGTTGCCCGACCCGGTGCTGCCCATCATCCCGGGGCACGAGATCGTCGGGCGCATCGATGCGATCGGTGCGGGGGTGCAGGGCCTGTCCATCGGCGAGCGCGTGGGCATTCCCTGGCTCGGCCACACCTGCGGCAGCTGCCCGTATTGCCTTTCGGACCGCGAGAACCTGTGCGACCACCCGCGCTTCACCGGCTATACGCGCGACGGCGGATTCGCCAGCGCGTGCGTCGCCGATGCGCGCTACGCATTTCCGCTCGGCGAGGCCGGCAGCGACGTGGCGCTCGCGCCCCTGCTCTGCGCCGGCCTGATCGGCTGGCGCTCCCTGGTCATGGCCGGCGCGGGCCGGCGCATCGGCCTCTACGGATTCGGCGCGGCGGCGCATATCGTCGCGCAGGTGGCGCGCTGGCAGGGCCGCTCGGTGTACGCCTTCACACGTGCGGGCGACCAGGCCACCCAGGACTTCGCCAAGGGCCTGGGCGCCGCCTGGGCCGGCGGCTCCGACGAGGCTGCGCCGGAGCCGCTCGACGCCGCGATCATCTTCGCCGCCCTCGGCGAGCT
>DASXKG010000001.1:0-3340 GCA_036496965.1 Variovorax sp. | reverse complement strand
CCCAGCCCGGTGGACGAGAAGCAGCTGCGCGAGCTGCACATCAAGCTGCGCAATACGGCGCAGACGGCCTGAACGGGGTGGGTCGCCGGCATGAAGGAGCGGCCCTGGAAGATCCCGGAGTCGGTGCTGGTCGTCATCCACACGGCCGCGCTCGACGTGTTGCTGATCCGGCGCGCCGACGCCCAAGACTTCTGGCAGTCGGTCACCGGCAGCAAGGACCGTGCGGACGAGCCGCTGGCCCGTACCGCCGCCCGCGAGGTCGAGGAAGAGACGGGCATCGCCTGCGGCGCAGGCAGCACCCTGGCAGCGCAGTTGGTCGACTGGAAGCTGCAGAACGTCTATGAGATCTATCCGCGCTGGCGGGCGCGCTACGAGCCGGGGGTGACCCACAACACCGAGCACCTGTTCGGCCTTTGCCTGCCGGAGCGCCTGGCGCCCCGTCTGAACCCGCGCGAGCACACGCACTGGCAGTGGCTGCCCTACCAGCGGGCGGCCGACGCCTGTTTTTCTCCTTCCAACGCCGAAGCCATCCTGCTGCTGCCACAATTTGCGCGATGACTTCGCCGGCGAATACTCTGCGGGTGGCCACCTACAACATCCACAAGGGTGTGCAAGGCCTCGGGCCGGCCAGGCGGCTGGAAATACACAACCTGGGCCACGCGATCGAGCAGCTCGATGCCGACATCGTCTGCCTGCAGGAAGTGCGCAAGATGAACCGCAAGGCAGCGCAGCGTTTCAGTCGCTGGCCCGACTTGCCGCAGGCCGATTTCCTGGCCCCGGAGGGCTACACGGCGATCTACGAGACCAACGCCATCACGCGCCACGGCGAGCACGGCAACGCCTTGCTGACGCGCTGGCCCGTATTGCGCACCACCCACCAGGACATCTCCGACCACCGCTTCGAGCAACGCGGCCTGCTGCACGTGGCGATCGCTGTCGACGGACAGCCGTTGCACACCATCGTGGTGCATCTCGGCCTGATCAAGGGCAGCCGGGTGCGGCAGGTGGCATTGCTGCGCGAATTCATCGAGCGCGAGATTCCCCCGGGCGAGGCCCTGGTGGTGGCCGGCGATTTCAACGACTGGGGCGCGCGCATGCGCTATGCGATGAATGCGATGGGCTTGCGCGATTCGAGCGATGTGCGCGGCCCGCGCACGCTGACCTATCCCTCGCGGCTGCCGGTCGCGCAACTCGACTTCATCTACGGCCGGCAACTCGATCCGCTGGCCTGTTCGGTGCCGCGCGGGCCGGTCTGGGCCCGCATGTCCGACCACCTGCCCCTGGTGACGGACTTTTCGCTATCAAACCAATAGCGCCTGCAGCATGCACGGCGAGCGCCACACGCGCCATCGCCCTCGATCGATTCGCTGATAGGATGCTTGGATGCTCAGGACCATCGACGCCGTATCCCGCCCCGCAGAAGGGCCCGAGGACGAGGGCACGCCCGTGTCCCTGAAAATCCGCGAACGCCTCGTGGCCGCGCGCCGGCGCTTCAACGCCAACGACAACATCGCCGAGTTCATCCAGCCCGGCGAACTCGAGGGCTTGCTCGACGAGGTCGAAGTCAAGATGCGGCACGTGCTCGAAAGCCTGGTCATCGACCTCGACAACGACCACAACACCGGCAACACGGCGCGCCGGGTCGCGAAGATGTACCTCAACGAGGTGTTCAAGGGCCGCTATGTGAATCAGCCGCCGCTGACCGAATTCCCCAATGCCGAGCACCTGAACGAACTCATGATCGTCGGCCCGATCACGGTGCGCAGCGCCTGCTCGCACCACTTCTGCCCGATCATCGGCAAGCTGTGGATCGGCGTCATGCCCAACGAGCAGACCAACGTGATCGGCCTGTCGAAGTACGCCCGGCTGGCCGAATGGGTCATGGGGCGGCCGCAGATCCAGGAAGAGGCGGTGGTGCAGCTGGCCGACCTCATCCAGGAGAAGACCCAGCCCGACGGCCTGGCGCTGGTGGTCGAAGCCGAGCACTTCTGCATGCAGTGGCGCGGCGTCAAGGAAATGGACAGCAAGATGATCAATTCCGTGATGCGCGGCGTGTTCCTCAAGGACCCCAACCTGCGCCGCGAATTCCTATCCCTCCTTCCGCGCAAGCGCTGAGCCGGCCATGCTCGTACGCCTCATCTATGCCAGCCGTGCCGCGGACACCAGCCCGGCTGCGATCGAATCGATCCTCGCGCAATCGCGCTCGCACAACACGGCCTGCGGCATCACGGGCATCCTGTGCCACGGTGCGGGGGTCTTCCTGCAGGCCATCGAAGGCGGCCGGATGGCGATCAGCGAGCTGTACGGCCACATCCAGAGGGACCCGCGCCACAAGGACGTGGTGCTGCTGCACTACGAGGAAATCTCCGAGCGCCGGTTCGGCGGCTGGACGATGGGGCAGGTCAACCTGTCGAAGCTGAATGCCTCGACCCTGCTCAAGTACTCCGAGCGGCCGGAGCTCGACCCCTATTCGGTCTCGGGCAAGGTGTCGCTGGCGTTGCTGGAAGAGCTGATGGCGACCGCCGCCATCGTCGGGCGCCACTGATACGGGTGTTGCTGCTCGGCTGCGATTTCTCCAGCGCACCCAGCCGGCGCAAGCCGATCGTCGTTGCGCTGGGCGCCGAGCGTGGCGCCGCCGTTCATGTCACCGGATTCGAGCGTTTCAGCACGCTGGATGCATGGCGCCACTGGCTGGCCTCGGTTCCGGCCTGGGTCGGTGGCTTCGATCTGCCGTTCGGGCTGCCGCGCGAACTGGTGACGCAGCTCGGCTGGCCGCTTCAGTGGCAGGAATTGATGGCGCACTACGCCGGCCTCGAGCGCGAAGAGATCCGGGCAGTCTTCCGGGCGTTCTGCGCAGCGCGCCCGGTCGGCGGAAAATTCGCGCACCGTCGCACCGATGGGCCCGCCGGCTCCAGTCCGTCGATGAAATGGGTCAATCCGCCGGTCGCCTTCATGTTGCATGCCGGCGTGCCGAGGCTGATGGCGGCTGGCGCCGCGTTTCCCGGGCTGCATGTGCCAACGGCGGGGCGCGGCGAGCGGATCGCCCTGGAGAGCTATCCCGGCCTGTTGGCGCGCGAGCTGATCGGCCGGCGCAGCTACAAGAGCGACCTTGCCGTGGCCCGCACGCCGGCCAAGCGGGCCGCGCGGGCCGACCTGCTCGCGGCGCTACAAGCCGGCGCCAGCCGACTCGGGTTGCGCGTGGTGGTCGACGACGAGACCTGCGCCGTCCTGCTCGACGACGGCAGCGGCGACAGCATCGATGCGGTTCTCTGCCTGGTGCAGGCCGCATGGGGCGCTGCGCGCAGCGGCAGCGCCGGCCCGGGCTATGGCCTGCCGAACT